>NZ_JBICCO010000021.1:0-84533 GCF_043119405.1 Achromobacter sp. 413638 | reverse complement strand
CTGCAACCCTGGCGGCTGAACGCCGCCGACGGCAAGCCGGCCACGAACACCGTCACCGGCTATTACGAGCCGCTGGTGCGCGGTTCGCGGCGGCAGGGCGGCGCCTATCAATGGCCGCTGTACACCGTGCCGGCGGACCTGCTGACCATCGACCTGGGGTCGGTGTATCCGGAACTGGCCGGCAAGCGCGTGCGCGGCAAGCTCGACGGCAAGCGCGTCGTGCCCTACGACACCCGCGCCGCCATCGAGGCCTCGGGCCGCCGTCCGCCCGTGCTGGTGTGGGTGGACGATCCGGTGGACAACTTCTTTCTGCAGGTGCAGGGTTCGGGCCGCGTGCTGCTGACCGACGGCCCCGATTCGGGCAAGACCATCCGCGTGGCCTACGCCGATCACAACGGCCAGCCCTACGCGTCCATCGGCCGCTGGCTGATCGACCGGGGCGAACTGTCGGCCGACCAGGCCTCCATGCAGAACATCCGCGCCTGGGCGCAGCGCAACCCGAAGCGCGTGCCGGAAATGCTCAATGCCAACCCGGCCGTGGTGTTCTTCCGCGAGGAAGCCGTGGTTGATCCGGAACAGGGGCCCAAGGGCGCCTACGGCATCGCCCTGGCGCCGCAGCGTTCGGTGGCGGTGGACGCCGGTTTCGTGCCTCTGGGCACGCCGGTGTTCCTGGCCACCACGTATCCCGCGTCCGACCGGCCGTTGCAGCGGCTGGTGTTCGCCCAGGACACCGGCACCGCCATCCGCGGCGCGGCGCGGGCCGACTTCTATTGGGGCTACGGCGATGAAGCCGGGCAGCAGGCGGGCCGCATGAAGCAGCGCGGCCAGATGTGGCTGCTGTGGCCCAAACAGGCAGGGGAGCCCAGCGCGCGATGACTCATCAGATCGTAGTCTGCGGGGCCGGCATCGTCGGCCTGTCGACCGCCCTGGCGTTGGCCCGGCGCGGGCAGCGCGTGGCCGTGCTGGCCCCGCGCGCCTCGGTGCCGGCGGCCGAAGCCGACCACTACCACCCGCGCGTGTACGCGATCTCCCCGGCCAGCCAGCGGTTCCTGGCCGGCCTGGGCGTCTGGGACGCCATGCCCGCCGCCCGGCTGACGCCGGTACAGGCCATGGAGATCCACGGCGACGCCGACGGCGAGGTCCATCTCAACGCCTGGCAGGCGGCGCTGCCGCAGCTGGCCTGGATCGTCGAATCGGGCGAGATCGAGCGCGTGCTGATCCAGGCCGTGCGCCTGTTCGGCATTCCCTGGATCGAGGACCGCTGCGCGGGCTACGCCAACGGCGAGATCCAGACGGAGAACGGGGCCCGCATCCGCGCCGAGCTGTTCGTGGGCGCCGACGGCGCGGCCTCGCCGCTGCGCGAGGCCGCTGGCCTCAAACACGAGGCGGTGCCGTACAAGGACACCGGACTGGTGGTGCACCTGGACGCCGAACGGCCGCACCAGGGCACCGCCGTTCAGTGGTTCCGCGACGACGGCGTGCTGGCGCTGTTGCCGCTGCCGGACACGTCCGACGGCGCGCAGGTGTCGATGGTCTGGTCCATGCGCGAAGAGGCCGCGGCGCGGCTGCTGGCCTTGCCGCAGGGCGAGCAGGCCGCCGCGCTGGAAGGACTGCTGGCGCACGCGGCCGAGGGCCGGCTGGGCAAGTTGACGGTGCGCAGCAAGCTGCATGGCTTTCCGCTGACGCTCGAACGCGCGCAGATGGTGGCGCCGGGCATCGCGCTGGCGGGCGACGCCGCGCACCGCCTGCATCCTTTGGCGGGCCAGGGGCTGAACCTGGGCCTGGGCGACGTCGAGGCGCTGGTCGAGGCCGTGGCCGGCCGCGAACCCTACCGCCAGGCGGGCGACCTGCGGGTGCTGCACCGTTACCAGCGCGCCCGCGCCGAGCCGGTGCTGGCCATGCGCCTGGCCACCGACGGCCTGCACAAGCTGTTCGCCGCGCGCGCCACGCCGCTGGCCTGGCTGCGCAACGCCGGCATGCGCTGGGTCGAGCACGCGCCGATGATCAAGCGGCATCTGATCGCGGGCGCATCGAAGAACTAGCCTGCCTGAGAGGGGCGCGCCCGTGGCCATCGGCCGCTACGCGTTCGGGATCGGTCCGACCTGATGAAAAATGGGGTCGGACTGGCGGGCGAGTGGAACCTCGCCTTCCCGTCCCGGTCTGATGGCTCTGCGGGCGCTGCGCCCCTACGCGGATCGGTTACCCTTTCCGCCAAGAAATCGATATATCTGCACAGGAGTCCCCATGAATTTCCGAGTTTCGGCCGCGTTGGCGGCTTGTTGCCTGGCCGTGGGCGGCCTGGGCCTGTCGGCCCCGGTCCTGGCCAAGGAAGACAAGTCCGTGTCCACCGTCACCACCGGCCAGGCCGGCAAGGGCGACAAGGTGGTGTCCACGACCCAGGTGGCGCCCGCGGACCCCGTGGCCGACGCGGTGAAGGATCGCTTCCGCCAGCGCTTTTCCGGCATGGACGTGACCGCCGTGCGGCGCACGCCCTATGGCCTGTTCGAAGTGCAGCTGGGCATGGACCTGATCTACACCGATGAAAAAGTGACCTGGGTCATGGAAGGTCCGTTGATCGACGCCATGACGCGTCGCGACGTGACCCGCGAATCCCAGGAAAAGCTCAGTGCCGTGACCTTCGACCAGCTGCCGCTGGACCTGGCGATCAAACAGGTCAAGGGCGACGGCTCGCGCAAGGTCGCGATCTTCGAGGATCCGAACTGCGGCTATTGCAAGCAGCTGCGCAAGACCATGGAATCGGTGGACAACGTGACCATCTACACGTTCCTGTACCCGATCCTGTCGCCCGATTCCAAGATCAAGGTGCGCGACGTCTGGTGCGCCAAGGACCAGGGCAAGACCTGGGACGACTGGATGCTGCGCGGCCAGAAGCCGGCCGCCGCCGAATGCGACGTGCCCGAGGCCAAGCTGCTGGCGCTGGGCCAGCGCCTGATGGTGCGTGGCACGCCGACGCTGTTCTTCGCCGACGGTTCCCGCATCAGCGGCGCGCTGCCGCTGGACCAGCTGAAAGAACGCCTGAACTGATCCGCCCCGCCCGCGCCGGCCGGGGGCTGGCGCGGGCCAGCCCTCCCGGAGACGAGCTTGAAAATCGCAATCCTCGACGATTATCACGACGTGGCGCGGCGCTATGCGGACTGGACCTCGCTGGGCGGGGACTCTCAAGTCCGCATCTTCAACAGCCACATTCCCGACGCTCAGGTCGAGGCCGAACTGGCCGATTTCGACGTGATCGTCGCCATGCGCGAGCGCACGCCGTTCCCGGCGGACCGCATCCAGGCCCTGCCCAAGCTGCGGTTGCTGATCACCACCGGCATGCGCAACAACGCCATCGACATGGCGGCCTGCAAGGCGCGCGGCGTCATCGTCTGCGGCGCGCCGGGAGACGCGCTGGCGGCCACCGCCACGGCCGAGCTGGCCTGGGCGCACATCCTGGGTCTCTTCAAGCACCTGCCCGCCGAGGACGCGGCCATGCGCCGAGGCATGTGGCAGACCGCCATGCCCGAGCCGCTGGCCGGCCGGCGCCTGGGCGTGGTCGGCCTGGGCAAGCTGGGCGCCGCCGTGGCCCGGGTCGGGCTGGCCTTCGGCATGGACGTGGTGGCCTGGAGCCCCAACCTGAACGACGAGCGCGCCCGCGAGGCCGGCGTGACGCGGGTCGACAAGCATGAGCTGTTCGCCACGTCCGATGTGGTCAGCCTGCATCTGGTGCTGTCGGACCGCACGCGCAACGTGGTCGACGCGGCCGCGCTGGCCGCCATGAAGCCCACGGCCTACCTGGTCAACACCTCGCGCGCCGGCCTGGTGGACCAGGCCGCGCTGATGGACGCGCTGGTGAAGTTCCGCCTGGCTGGCGCGGGGCTGGACGTGTATCCCGACGAACCCCTGTCGCCGACCGATCCGGTGCGCGACCTGGACAATGTCATCCTGACGCCGCATCTGGGTTACGTCAGCCGCGAGAACTTCGAGGCTTTCTATCGCAACGCGCTGGAAGCGGTGCGGGCCTGGCGGGCGGGCGCGCCGGTGCGCGTGTTGAACGCCTGACAAGGCAGGGCGCCGCGCGCCATTGCGTGGCGCGGCAAGGCAAAAGGGGCTGCATGCGCAGCCCCTGTTTCATGTCCGTCGCCGCATCAGCTGCGGGAAAAGACGATCTTCTGTTCGGCAATGGCGCCGGGTTCCGCGGCTTGCGGCGCATCGCCGCAAGACGTGTCGGCCTCGTCCTCCGGATCCACCGCGTCGAACGCGGTATCGCCATTGGCATCGGGCACGCCCGTGGGCTTGAGCCCCGCGAAGTCGAACAGATCGCGGTCCATCAGATGCGAGGGCACCACGCGCGACAGCGCGTTGAACACGTTCCAGGAGCGGCCCGGATGCTTGCGGTCCCATTCCTGGATCATCCGGCCCACTTCCTTGCGCTTCAGGTTCTCCTGCGAGCCGCACAGGTTGCACGGGATGATGGGGAACTGCTTGAGCTCGGCATAGGCGATCAGGTCGCTTTCCGGCACGTAGGCCAGCGGCCGGATCACCGTGTGGCGGCCGTCGTCCGAGACCAGCTTGGGCGGCATGCCCTTGGTCTTGCCGCCGTAGAACAGGTTCAGGAAGAAGGTGCCCAGGATGTCGTCGCGATGGTGGCCCAGCGCGATCTTGGTCGCGCCCAGTTCGCTGGCCACGCGGTACAGGATGCCACGGCGCAGCCGCGAACAGAGCGAGCACATGGTCTTGCCCTCTTCCAGCACGCGCGTGACGATGGAATAGGTGTCCTGTGTCTCGATGTGGAAGGGCACGCCCAGCTCGGTCAGGTAGCGCGGCAGGATGTCGGCGGGAAAGCCTGGCTGCTTCTGGTCCAGATTGACCGCGATCACCTCGAAGGGAAAGGGCGCGCGCTTCTTCAGCTGCAGCAGGATGTCGAGCAGCGCGTAGGAGTCCTTGCCGCCCGACAGGCAGACCATGACCTTGTCGCCGGCCTCGATCATGTTGTAGTCGGAGAGGGCGCGGGTGGTCTCGCGCGCCAGGCGCTTGGAGAGCTTGTTGCCTTCCAGGCGGGCCTTGTCGTGGCGACGGGACACCGCGGGCTGGTCCGTTTCGGCGGGGGCGGCCAGCGGCTCGGGGGTGGCGATGGAATTCATGTTCAACGCGAGATCTGGGTTTCCACGCCCACGGCGGCACAGTCCGAGAACGCCATGGGCTTGCTGATGCGCAGGCGCAGCGAGCGCACTTCCTGGAAGTCGGCCAGCAGGCGCGCGGCGACCTGTTCCACCAGCGTTTCGATCAGGTTCACATGCGCCTGCGTGCATTCCTCGACGATGGCCTCGCGCAGGCGGCGATAGTCCAGCACGCTGTGGATGTCGTGGTCGTCGACCGAGCGGGCGATGTCCACGTCGAACTCGGCGTCGACATGCAGGGGCTGGGTGGCGCGGCGCTCGTGCTCGAGGATGCCGATGCGGGCGTCGAGGGCGAGCCCGGTGAGGATGATGCGACGTGTGGGCATGATGAAAACCAGGAAGGGAATGCGGGAATTGTAGCGGCGGCGCGGGCGGCACCGCCGCGCTGGCTACAATCCATGCATGGCCCGGCGCTGTCAGGATGCGCCGCGGGCGATCAAGGGACGCAATGCAACAAGTTTACGATTCCGTCATTGTAGGCGGCGGGCCGGCGGGCGCCTCCTGCGCGCTGTGGCTGGCCCGGCTGGGCCTGTCGCCGCTGCTGGTCGAGGCCAGCGAGCGGCTGGGCGGGCTGGGCAACGACAATCCCTTCGCCGACGACTGGATCGCGGTGCTGCCGGGCGTGACCGGCCAGCAGGTCGCCGCCAATATCGATGCCAGCGTGCGCGCCGCCGGCGTGCCGCTGCGTCTGTCGACCCGGACCACGGACGTGCGTCCCTGCAAGGGCGGCATCGAGGCCACGCTGGCCGGCCCCGGCGGCGAAACCACGCGCGTGCGCGGCCGCACCCTGGTGATCGCCTCGGGCGTGCGCGCCAAGGGCCTGCCCGACCATCCGCCGGGCGCGTCCTGGCCTGGCGTGCTGATCGGCCCCGGCTCGCCCATCGTGGCGCAGGATTATTCCGGCCTGTCGGTGGCGGTGCTGGGCGGCGGCGACAATGCCTTCGAGAACTATGTCTACGTGCGCAACCGCGGCGCGCGCGCCGTGCATCTATTTGCGCGCAGCGTGCGCGCGCAGCAGCAATGGGTGCAGCGCGCCGGCCGCGAGGGCGTGCGCATCGGCCCCTACCAGGTCGATCCCGCCGCGCGCAGCGTCGACGGCCGCCAGTACGACCTGATCCTGGTGTTCTACGGCTGGGAGCCGCAGGCGGGCTTCGCCGACGACCTGCGCCTAGCGCGCGACGAGCGCGGCTACATTCGCACCGACTTCGCCACGGCCGAGACCAGCGTGCCCGACATCTACGCCATCGGCGAGGTGGCGCACCGCATGCATCCCTGCGTGGTGACGTCCATGGCCGATGGCGTGGTGGCGGCCAAGGCCATCCAGCGGCGCTGGGAGCGCGCCGGGGAATGAGCGGGCTGGCCGCCGACGCCTGGCCTCAATACTTGCCCGACAGCAGTTCGCCGGCGTCCGGCACGCGCGTGTCCAGGCCCAGTTCCTGCAGCATTCGGTAGACCGTGGCGGCGGCCGCCGTCACCACCGGCAGGCCGAGACGGTCCTGCGTGGGCTGGATCGAGGCCAGCGAGGGCATCTGCACGCAGGCCGACAGCACCACCGCGTCCACGCCGCGCGTGTCCAGCCGCTTCACATGCTCGGCCGGCGCCAGCGGATCCTGCGCGCCGACCTTCAGGTTATCGGGGATTTCCAGCGACAGGCTGTCGTGGACCTCGATGCCTTCATGCTCGATGTAGTCCACCACCAGCTTGGTCAGCGGCTTCATGTAGGGCGTGAGGATGGCGACCTTGCGCGCGCCGATGGCGTGCAGGCCCTCGACCAGCGCGCCCGCGCTGGAAATCACCGGCGCCGCGCCGCCGTTGGCGACCGTGGCCTGGTGCAGGCGTTCCTGCGACACGCGGTGATAGCCCAGGCCCTGGCTCATGATGGCCACCAGGCAGGCATAGCCCAGCACGTCGACGCGCGCGTCGGACAGTTCCTGCGCGCAGCGGTCGGACTCGCGGTCCATGGACGCCAGCTCGGCCGCCGTCACCTGCTTCATGCGCATGCGGCTGGAATGGAAGGTGTAGCGCTCGGGCGCGAAGGCCTCGCGACGGCGCAGCATGGCGGGGATCTCGGTTTCCATCGTGGTGTTGGAGCTGGGCACGATCTGGCCGATGCGGATGTGGCGCGGGGAGGCGGACATGGAAGGTCTCCGGAAATGCTTGGAATGGCTGCGCGCTGCTGGCGTATGTCCGCGAGGTTTCAGGATCGGCGGGTCGCCCGGGCCGCAAGGGGCCGGCGCGTCAGGGTCGGGTTTATTCTGCTCGCCGGAATTGATACTTTCCAATATAGTTTTTGTCTGGTTTCATAGCTTTGGCAAATCATTCGCCGTCGCCCGGCCTACGCTCCCCGTCATGGAACTCCGCCAACTGCGCTACTTCGCCGTGCTGGCCGAAGAACTGAACTTCACCCGCGCGGCGGCGCGCCTGCACATCTCCCAGCCGCCGCTCAGCCTGCAGATCGCGCAGCTGGAGCGCGAGCTGGGCGTGAAGCTGTTCGACCGCAACAATCGCCGCGTCGCGCTGACCGAGGCCGGCGAGGCCTTCCTGAACGACGTGCGCGTCACGCTGGGGCGGCTCAAGGACGCGACCGTGCGCGCGCAGGCGGTGGACCAGGGCCTGGCCGGCCGCATCGAGATCGGTTTGTCGGGATCGCACTTCATGGGGCCGGCGCCGGCGCTGATCGCGCGCTACCGGCGCACGCACCCGCAGGTGTCGGTGCTGCTGAACGAGATGAGCCCGGCTGCGCAGATCGAGGCGCTGCGCGGGCATCGCATCGACCTCAGCATCTCGCGCACGCGGGTCGACGACGAGGAGCTGCAATCGCAGCCTTTGTGGCCGGATCCGGTGGCGGTGGCGCTGCCGGCCGGGCATCGCCTGGCGGGCCGCAAGCGGCTGGCGCTGGCCGACCTGGCGCGGGAACCCTTCGTGGTGCTGCGCCAGGACACCTCGGCCTATGCGCGCTGGCTGGCCGAGGCCTGCGCCCGCGAAGGCTTCGTGCCCGATGTGGCGCAGAGCGTGGCGGAAGTGCCGGCCCAGCTGGCGCTGGTGGCGGCGGGGCTGGGCGTGGCGCTGGCGCCGGAATCCGCCTGTCGCCAGATGGAAGGCCGCATCGCGGTGTGCGCGCTGCCCGCCGCGCTGTCGCAGGCCATGGTGTACGCGGTCACGCGGCGGCAGGGACGCCGCCGCGCGCTGGACAGTTTCCTGCAGGCCGCCGCGCAGGGCGGCCCGCGCTAGCGGGACTCGCTGAGCACGCAGTCCAGCGCCTGCGGCGCGCCCAGCCGGACGCGGAAGGCGCGCAGCTCGTCGCGGCGGAACACGTGGATCGTGACGCGGTCGCCGGGGCGGTATTGCGCCAGCAGCAGTTCCAGCCCGGCCGGCGCGTCCACGCGCAGGCCGTCGATGGCCACCAGCACATCACCGGCCGACAGCCCGCCCTTGTGGCCGGCGCCGCCTTCCAGCACCGTGGCCAGCGCCAGCGTGTCGCCCTGCTTGCGCGTGCGCACTTCCAGCGTGGGGATGTTGGCGGCGGTCTTCCATTGCAGCCTGATGCCTTGCGGTTCCAGCAGCTCGGCCAGCGGCACGTCGGCCGTGCCGTAGGCGTGGCGCGCGATGAAGCGGCGCGCGTCCACGCCGGTGGCCTCGCGGATCAGCGCGGGCAGGCCGTCTTCTTCCAGGCCTTGCGGCCGGCCCTGGTAGAAGTCGCGGCCGTGGCGCTGCCACAGCAGGCGCATCACATCGTCGAGCGAGCGCGCGCCGGCGGTTTCCTGGCGGATCAGCAGGTCCAGTCCCAGCGCCACCAGCGAGCCCTTGGTGTAGTAGCTGACCAGGGCGTTGGGCGAGTTCTCGTCCTGCTTGTAGTAGCGGGTCCAGGCGTCGAACGAGCTTTCGGCCACCGACTGCTTCAGGCGGCCGGGCGTGCGCGCCACGCCGGTGATGGTCTTGGCCAGCAGGCGCAGGTAGTCGGCCTGCGTGATGGCGCCGGAGCGCAGCAGCAGCAGGTCGTCGTAATAGGACGTGAAACCCTCGAACACCCACAGCAGGCGGGTCAGGTTGGGCTGCGACAGATCGTAGGGCGCGAAGGCGGCGGGCTTGATGCGCTTGACGTTCCAGGTGTGGAAGTACTCGTGGCTGACCAGGCCCAGGAAGCCGCGATAGCCTTCGCCCTGGCCCTGCTGGCCCAGCACCGGCAGGTCCTTGCGCGCGGTCATCAGCGCGGTGCTGGCGCGATGCTCCAGGCCGCCGTAGCCGTCGTTCGTGACCATGGTCATGAACACGTAGCGGTCAGCGCTGTCCAGGAAGGGCGCGCGGCGGGTGCGCGGCTCGAAGAAGGCGATCTGGGTTTCGCAGATGCGGCGCACGTCATCGGCGATGCGCGCCAGATCCAGCTTGGGCGCCACGCCGGTGAAGACCAGTTCATGTTCGGCGCCGTGGGCGGTGAAGCTGACGACCTGCGGCGTGCCCATCTCGACCGGGTGGTCGATCAGCGCGTCGTAGTCGGGCGCTCGGTACAGCCCGAAGCCGTGGCGGCGGGCCGCGCCAGGCAGGCCGCGCGCTTCCGGCAGGCTGGTGTGCACCGTCCAGCCCTCGATGCCGCGCGGCGGCGCCAGGTCGACCAGGCAGGGCAGCTGTTCCTGGCCGTGCACGCGCAGGAACACGCTGGTGCCGTTGAAGAAACCGTGGGTTTCGTCCAGGTGCGCGCCGCGCACCGACAGGTCCCAGGCATAGACCTCGTATTCGACGCGCAGCGGGCCGTCGCAGGGCGCGGCCTGCCAGGTGTGGTTGTCGAGCTTGTTCACCGCCACCCGCCGCGCGCCGGAATAGGCCGTCAGCGATTCGATCTGGCGCGAGAAGTCGCGGATCAGGTAGCTGCCCGGGATCCAGGCCGGCAGCGACAGGCGCTGGCCGTCGGCGGCCGGTTCGGCCACCGTCAGGGTTATCCGGTAGCGATGCCCGGCCGGGTCCTGCGGCCAGAGGCGGTAAAGTACGGGGGATTGCGGGACCGCCGCGTTGCTCCCACGAGGGGCGGCGGACACGCGCCGGGCGCGCGTGGCGTGGGGGGTCTTTGTTTTCATGCTCATATCTTACTTTCATACCCTATCTGGAGACATGCAATGAGCGAGTCGTTCGTACTGGTCGAAACCCGGGGCCGCGTGGGCCTGCTGACGCTGAACCGCCCCAAGGCCCTGAACGCGCTGAACGATCAACTGATGGACGAACTCGGCGCGGCCCTGCTGGCCTTCGAGGCGGACCCGGACATCGGCGCCGTCGTCATCACCGGCAGTGAAAAGGCCTTCGCCGCGGGCGCCGACATCGGCGCCATGAAGAGCTGGACGTACATGGACGTCTACAGCAGCGAATACATCACGCGCAACTGGGAAACGCTCAAGCGCATCAGGAAGCCGGTGATCGCCGCGGTCGCCGGCTACGCGCTGGGCGGCGGCTGCGAGCTGGCGATGATGTGCGACATCATCATCGCCGCCGACACCGCCAAGTTCGGCCAGCCCGAGATCAAGCTGGGCGTGATCCCCGGCGCCGGCGGCACCCAGCGCCTGCCGCGCGCGGTGGGCAAGGCCAAGGCCATGGACCTGGCCCTGACCGCCCGCATGATGGGCGCCGACGAAGCCGAGCGCGCCGGCCTGGTGTCGCGCGTGGTGCCGGCCGACAAGCTCATGGAAGAGGCGCTGGACGCCGCCACCGTGATCGCCTCCATGTCGCTGCCCTCGGTCATGATGGCCAAGGAATGCGTCAACCGCGCCTTCGAGGGCTCGCTCAACGAAGGCCTGCTGTTCGAGCGCCGCGTGTTCCATTCGCTGTTCGCCACCGAGGACCAGAAGGAAGGCATGGCCGCCTTCGTCGAGAAGCGCAAACCGGACTTCAAACACCGTTAAGGCTTGTTACCTTCCCTTCGGTCTGCCGGGGGGAAGCCGCGAGTCCAGGCGCGCCCCTTGCCGGGCGCGTTTTTTTTGCGCCGCTGCCCTGGGCAAGGAAGCCGCGCGGCGCGCCGCCAAGGCGCGCGTGCCCGGCCCGGGCAGACGTCCCAGAAGGCTCCCGCCAGCGTTGCGCCTTGAAACTTCTGGGCAGCACCTTGTTGCAGGTATCGGCCCTATCCTGGAAAGGCGTCATACCAGGAGGTGCCGCGCCACAGGCGCTTGCCCGTACTGGCAAGCCCTGCGCGGCGGCTCGCTTGCGAAACAAAACCAAAAAGGAGCCTTGCATGCGTAACCCCACTGTCAATCGCCGCTGGACCGCCGTCGTTCTGGCCAGCGCCCTGAGCGCCTGCTTCGCGGCCGCCCAGGCCCAGACCCCGGCCCAGAATCAGGCCCCGCGCTCCACACTGAGACTGGTGTCCGAAACCCCGTATCCGGCCGCCGCCGCGCCCGCGCCCAGGATGAGCGAGCAGGAGCTGCGCGATACCGCCATCGACGCCTACGTCTATGCCTATCCCATGGTGCTGATGGAACTGGCGCGCCGCCAGGCCACCGCCGTGCAGTCGCCGGCCGACGGCAAGGCGCCGATGAACCAGTTCGGCCACAAGACCGCATTCCCCGATCCCGCCGCCACCGGCACGCCCTGGCCCAGCGCCGACGCGCTGCATTCGAGCCTGTGGTTCGACGTCTCGCGCGCGCCGCTGATCGTGCGCCTGCCCGATGCCGGCGGCCGCTACACGCTGCTGTCGGCGCTGGACATGTGGAGCGATGTGTTCGCCTCGCGCGGCACGCGCACCAATGGCAACGGCGCGCAGTCCTTCGCCATCGTCGGGCCCGATTGGCAAGGCACGTTGCCGCCCGGCGTGGACCTGGTGCGCAGCCCCACCGCGACCGGCTGGCTGATCGGCTGGACGCAGGCCGGCGGTCCGCAGGACTATGCGGCCGTCAATCAGATCCAGTCGTCCATGTCGGCCAGCCCCTTGATCTCGGCGGCCGCGCCGCCGTCCACGCGGGCTCGCGGCGCGACGCCGCGAGGCGGGCATGATCCGTATCCGCAGACCGGCGCGGGCGTCGGCACGGCGCCCATCGGCAGCGGCTTGCCCATGCCGGCGCCCATGCAGCTGCCGCCGGGCACGCCGTCCGAGCAGGCGGCCGCGCTGGATGCGGCCTCGTTCTTCGCGCTGTTCTTCGACACGCTGCGCAATAACCCGCCGCACGCCAACGACGGTCCCATGCTCGACCGCATGCGCCGCATCGGCCTGGACGACCGGCGCCCCTTCAACTTCGGCCGCCTGAGTCCGCAAGTGCAGCAGGCGCTGGCGGACGCGCAGCCGCTGGCGGGCCGCCGCATCGCCGACGGCGTGACGCGGCTGGGCACGCCGCTGAACGGCTGGAACACCGTGTTGTCGGGCATCGGCACTTACGGCACCGACTACACGCGCCGCGCTTCCATCGCCTATGCGGGCCTGGGCGCGCCCACGCCCGAGGACGTGCTGTATCCGGTCACGGTCGCTGATTCCAAGGGGCGCGCGCTGAATTCGGACGAGGACTACGTGCTGCACTTCGAGAAGGGCCAGCTGCCGCCGGCCAACGCGTTCTGGTCGCTGCACGTCTACAACAGCCAGCATGGCTTCGCCGCCAATCCCGCCAACCGCTACGTGCTGCGCAGCACCGACGGCCTGAAGTACAACGCCGACGGTTCGCTGGACGTGTACATCCAGCGCCGCGACCCCGGCGAGCGCAAGCGCGCGAACTGGCTGAGCGCGCCGGCCTCCGATGGCCCGTTCCTGTTGAGCATGCGCCTGTACTGGCCGCAGGACCTGGCGCTGGACGGCTTGTGGGCGCCGCCGCCGGTGCGCCGCGACTGAAGCACGTACCGCGCAGGCCGGACGCGCGCCGCGATTCCATGCGGCGCGCGTTTTTTCTTGTGGTCGCCGGGTCTTGCGCGAGGTTCGGATGGGGGGGGCTGGAAGCGCGGGGATGGGCGCCGTTGCGGGGCGATTTCGGTTGGGACGAATCCTAGGAGCAGGCTCCTGCCCGACGCTTTTCGCGTCCCTATTTTTGTCCTCGGCGCGGAAGCAAAGGACTGTCTCGGGCAGCTTACAACCGGCCGAAAGTTCATTTGCTCGCCCAAAAAGAATCAAGCTATACTCTGCGGGTTTGACGCTTGCGGGATAAGAACACAAGGTTGTTCGCCGCTAGTTCTGACAGGGGCAGAAAAGCAGTTGTAGGGCAATGAGTTGGGCGAAAAAGCGGGTGTTTCCCGGTGCCGATGAAAATTTGGCGCAAGAGGATACGGCCTGAAAAGCCCGGCGATCCAGACGAAACCAAAGGGGGAATACCCCATGAATCCTGAAAGGGATGGTGTCTGGTGTTGCCTGAACGCGGGAAAAGTCTGATGCAGCGGGGTTCCATGCAGCTAGAAGCACAACATGCGCAGCAAGTATTTGCCGGGCAGGGTGCAGGGCAAAATGCAGGGCAGGATGCCATGCGGGGAACGCCGGAGCAGGGCCAGGCGGATCGGGTGCTGGTACTCAGCGACGCGGACCGTGCGGCACTGAATGCGCAGGCAAGCCGCGGCCTTCTGTTGGCATTGGCGGCGCAGGGCGCCTTGGGGCTCGCAGCAGCAGTAATCGCGGGGGTTGTCGGAGGGGCAGCGGCAGGTTGGTCGGCGCTGGCGGGGGCAGGAGCGTATTTCATACCCAATGCGTTGTTCGCATTGCGCCTGGCTTTCAGCGTACGGTCCGGACGGGCCAGTCCCTTTACCTTTCTCTTTGGCGAGTTGATCAAGCTGTTCGCAACGGCATTGCTGTTGTGGCTGCTGTCGCGTGTGGCGCAAGGCTGGCTGGTCTGGCCCGCGGCGCTGCTGGGCCTGATCCTCACCTTGAAGGGATATCTCCTGCTATTGATGTTCCGCAAGTTGTCATAGATGCCGGCAAGTCCGCGGCAAACGAAATCGTGGAATCGTCCGATCCGCAAGGGCCGGGCATACAGCAAATAGGGTAGGAATCAAATGGCTGCTGCCAGCGACGTGTCGCCTCAGTCCGCGTATATTCAGCACCACCTGGTGCATCTGAATAACACCGGCGAGAAACAGAGCGCTATTGCTCAGTTCGACGTCATCAATTACGACTCGCTGTTCTGGTCGGCCCTGACCGGCCTGATCGTCATTTTCTTCCTCTGGCGCGCCGCGCGCCGCGCCACCAACGGCGTTCCGGGCCGCCTGCAGGCCCTCGTGGAAATGGTCGTGGACATGGTCGACGACCAGGCCAAGGGCATCGTCCACAACGCCAAGAGCCGTCTGTTCGTGGCCCCGCTGGCCCTGACCGTGTTCCTCTGGATCATCCTGATGAACGCGCTCGACCTGCTGCCGGTCGATCTGCTGCCCTCCATCTGGCGCTGGACCGGCCTGGGCGCCGAGCACGGCGACCCGCTCTACTATCACCGCATTCTCCCGACCGCCGACCTGAACGTGCCGATGGGCATGTCCCTGGGCGTGCTGCTGCTGATGTTCTATTACGGCATCAAGATCAAGCACCCGGGCGGCTTCGTCAAGGAACTGTTCACCGCGCCGTTCCATGCCCATGGCATCGCGGCCGTGGTGCTGGCCCCCTTCAACCTGCTGCTGAACCTGATCGAATACGCCGCCAAGTCCGTCTCGCTGGGCATGCGGTTGTTCGGCAACATGTTCGCCGGCGAACTGGTCTTCATGCTGATCGCCCTGCTGGGCGGCGCCTGGACCGGCTTCAACGGCACCAGCATCGGACTGGGCATCGGCCAGGTCCTGGCCGGCTCGGTGTGGGCGATCTTCCACATCCTGATCGTCCTGCTGCAGGCCTTCATCTTCATGATGCTGACGCTGGTGTACCTCGGCCAGGCTCACGAAGGCCACTGACCCCCGGATTTCCCGCGGCGGCCAACCGGCCGACGCGGGATGGCAAGATCATCTTGCATTGAGCAGTACCCTTATTCCTTAATTTTTGACTTCAGATTTCTAACCAAGGAGTTGTCATGACCAACGTCGCTTTCGTTGCCCTCGCTTGCGGTCTTATCATCGGTCTGGGCGCCATCGGCGCTTGCATCGGCATCGCACTGATGGGCGGCAAGTATCTGGAAGCCTCGGCTCGTCAGCCTGAACTGATGAACGCTCTGCAAACCAAGATGTTCCTGCTGGCTGGCCTGATCGACGCGGCGTTCCTGATCGGCGTGGGTATCGCCATGCTGTTCGCCTTCGCCAACCCGTTCGTCGGCTAAGGCACTGCCCGCCGGCGAAACAGGCGGGTCATGACGCTGTCGGCGATGCGGCCTGAGGCCCATCGCCGATCAGCAAAGTATCGAGCGCTCCGTGATTGCCCTCTCTTCAGGCGCGACCGGAGCCGAATGGTGTTAAAGGAACGACCGTGAATCTGAACGCGACGATCATTTTCCAGATGCTCGTGTTCTTCGTTCTGGGCTGGTTCACGATGAAATTCGTGTGGCCTCCTCTGACGAAGGCGATGGACGAGCGCCGCCAAAAAATCGCCGACGGCCTGGCCGCGGCCGATAAGGGCAAGGCCGATCTGGCCCAGGCCCAGGCGCGTATCAGCCTGATCGAGGCTTCTGCCAAGTCCGAAAACCACGCCCGTATCGTCGAGGCCGAGAAGCAAGCCGCCTCGCTGATCGACCAGGCCCGCCGCGAAGCGGAGTCCGAGCGTGCCCGTATCGTGGCGCAAGCCGCGCAGGATGCCGCGCAGGAAGTCCAGCGCGCCCGTGATGCGCTGCGCGACGACGTCGCGGCGCTGGCTGTCAAGGGTGCTGAACAGATCCTCAAGCGCGAGGTTGACGCCCGCGCCCACGCCGAGCTGCTGAACCAGCTCCGCGCGCAGCTTTAATCCGGGACCGTCATGGCTGAACTTTCCACTGTTGCCCGGCCGTACGCCGAGGCGCTGTTCGCCGCGGCCCGTGACGACAAGGCCGGCTTGCCGGCCTGGGCCGACCTGGTCGGCCAGCTGTCGCAAGTCGCCGCCAACCCCGATGTGCGCGAGGCGATGGCCGACCCGCGTCTGGGCGACAAGCAGCGCATCGAGCTGTTCACCGGCCTGATCAAGGCCGAGCTGCCGCAGGCCGCCCGCAATTTCATCGAGCTGCTGGTCCAGAATGACCGGCTGCTGCTGCTGCCCGTCATCGCTTCGCAATTCGAAGCGCTGCGGAATCGTCACGACGGCACGGCGCAGGCGGAAATCACCAGCGCGTTCGAACTCAGCGAAGCCCAGGTCAAAGAACTGGTTGCCGCGCTCGAGCAAAAATTCGGCCTCAAGCTCAAGCCCAGCGTCACCGTTGATCAGTCGTTGATCGGCGGCGTGCGCGTGGCTGTCGGAGACCAGGTGCTCGATACTTCCGTACAAGCCCAATTGGCCCGCATGCGCGACCAGCTCGCCGCTTAAGGCGCACTTACAGGATTCCAGGAGTCTATATGCAACTCAATCCCTCCGAGATCAGCGAACTGCTCAAGAGCCGCATCGAGGGCCTGGGCGCTTCGGCTGATGTCCGTACTCAGGGCACCGTCGTGTCCGTGACCGACGGTATTACCCGCATCCACGGCCTGTCGGACGTGATGCAGGGCGAAATGCTCGAATTCCCCAACAACGTCTACGGCCTCGCGCTGAACCTCGAGCGCGACTCCGTCGGCGCCGTGATTCTGGGCGACTACACCGGCGTGTCCGAAGGCGACCAGGTCAAGACGACCGGCCGCATTCTGGAAGTGCCGGTCGGCCCCGAACTGCGCGGCCGCGTGGTCAACACGCTGGGCGAGCCGATCGACGGCAAGGGTCCGGTCAACGCCAAGGCCACCGACATCATCGAAAAAGTGGCGCCCGGCGTTATCGCCCGCCGCTCGGTGTCGCAACCGCTGCAGACCGGCATCAAGGCTATCGACTCGATGGTCCCGATCGGCCGCGGCCAGCGCGAACTGATCATCGGCGACCGCCAGACCGGCAAGACCGCCGTGGCCGTCGACACCATCATCAGCCAGAAGGGCAAGGGCGTCACCTGCGTGTACGTCGCCATCGGCCAGAAGGCTTCGACGATCAACAACGTGGTGCGCAAGCTCGAAGAGCACGGCGCGCTGGAATACACCATCGTCGTGGCCGCCTCGGCCTCCGACTCGGCCGCCATGCAGTACCTGGCCGCCTACGCCGGCTGCACGATGGGCGAATACTTCCGCGATCGCGGCGAAGACGCCCTGATCGTCTATGACGACCTGACCAAGCAAGCCTGGGCCTATCGCCAGGTCTCGCTGCTGCTGCGCCGTCCGCCGGGCCGCGAAGCCTACCCGGGCGACGTGTTCTACCTGCACTCGCGCCTGCTCGAGCGTGCCGCTCGCGTCAACGAAGAGTACGTCGAGAAGTTCACCGGTGGCGCCGTCAAGGGCAAGACCGGCTCGCTGACCGCGCTGCCGATCATCGAAACCCAGGCGGGCGACGTGTCGGCCTTCGTTCCGACCAACGTGATCTCGATCACGGACGGCCAGATCTTCCTGGAAACCGACCTGTTCAACGCCGGTGTGCGTCCCGCCATCAACGCCGGTATCTCGGTGTCCCGCGTCGGCGGCGCCGCCCAGACCAAGGTCGTCAAGAAGCTGTCCGGCGGTATCCGTACCGACCTGGCCCAGTACCGTGAACTGGCCGCCTTCGCGCAGTTCGCCTCCGACCTGGACGACGCCACCCGTCGCCAGCTCGAGCGCGGCAAGCGCGTGGTGGAACTGCTCAAGCAGCCGCAGTACCAGCCGCTGCAGGTGTGGGAACTGGCCGTCACGCTGTACACGGTCAACAACGGCTACCTGGACGACGTGGACGTTTCGCAAGTGCTGGCGTTCGAGAAGTCGCTGAAGGATCAGCTCAAGGCCAAGCACGCGGCCATGATCCAGCGCATCGAAGACACCAAGGAACTGTCCAAGGATGACGAAGGCGAATTGGCCGCCGCCATCCTGGAATTCAAGAAGCACGGTGCTTTTTAAGAAAGTGATGGGTTAGGCGTCCGTAGCGCCTCGCCCGTCCTTCACGGATGGATGAGGCGCGAGCGGAACCCATCGGCCAGTCTTCACAGGAAAGCGCAATGCCCGGAATTAAGGAAATCCGAACCAAGATCAAGAGCGTGCAAAACACGCGCAAGATCACCAAGGCGATGGAAATGGTCGCCGCATCCAAGATGCGCAAGGCGCAGGAACGGATGCGCGCCGGCCGTCCGTACGCCAACAAGGTGCGCGAGATCGCCGCGCACCTGATGCAGGCCAACCCCGAGTACAGCCACCCCTACCTGGTCGAACGTGAAGTGAAGTCCGTCGGCGTGGTCATGGTGACGACTGACAAGGGCTTGTGCGGCGGCCTGAACACCAACATCACCCGCGTGGTGCTGTCCAAGCTGAAAGAGTTCGAGAAGAACGGCATCGCCGTGCAAGCGACCGCTTTCGGCAACAAGGGCCTGGGCGTGCTGACCCGCATCGGCGCCAAGCTGGTTTCGAACGAAGTCCAGCTGGGCGACAAGCCGCAACTCGACCGCCTGCTGGGCGCGATCAAGGTGCAGCTGGACGCTTACCTGGAAGGCCGCATTGACGCGCTGTACGTGGCGTCGACCCGCTTCGTCAACACGATGAAGCAGGAGCCGATGTTCCTGCGCCTGCTGCCCCTGGCCAGCGGTTTGGACGATCCGTACCAGACCGGCGCGGAAAACCTGTCCAAGACCTCGGAAGTGAAGTCGGATTACAGCTGGGATTACATCTACGAGCCGGACGCCCGTAGCGTGATCGACGACCTGCTGCAGCGTTACGTCGAGGGCCTGCTGTACCAAGCCGTGGCCGAGAACATGGCTTCGGAGCAATCGGCCCGGATGGTCGCCATGAAGGCGGCATCGGACAACGCCAAGAAGGTCATCGGCGATCTGCAGCTGGTCTACAACAAGACCCGCCAGGCCGCGATCACCAAAGAAATTTCGGAAATCGTAGGGGGCGCCGCCGCCGTCTAAGGCGCGGCTTCCCGTCTCAAAAGCTATCAAGCAAGGAATCGACATGAGCAACGGAACCATCGTTCAGTGCATCGGCGCCGTGGTGGATATTCAGTTCCCCCGCGATCACATGCCCAAGATTTATGAAGCGCTCACCCTGGCCGACGAGGGTTCCTCGTTCGCCGAGAAGGGCCTGACGTTCGAAGTTCAGCAGCAGCTGGGCGACGGCGTGGTGCGCACCATCGCCCTGGGCTCCAGCGACGGCCTGCGCCGTGGCATGAAGGTCGCCGGCACCGGCGCCCCGATCTCGGTGCCCGTCGGCACCGGCACCCTGGGCCGCATCATGGACGTGCTGGGCCGTCCGATCGACGAAGCCGGTGAAATCAAGCACGAAGAAAAGCGCGCCATTCACCAGGACGCTCCCCGTTTCGACGAGCTGTCGCCGTCGGTCGAGCTGCTGGAAACCGGCATCAAGGTTATTGACCTGGTGTGCCCGTTCGCCAAGGGCGGCAAGGTCGGCCTGTTCGGCGGCGCCGGCGTGGGCAAGACCGTCAACATGATGGAACTGATCAACAACATCGCCAAGCAGCACAGCGGCTTGTCGGTGTTCGCCGGCGTGGGCGAGCGTACCCGCGAAGGCAACGACTTCTACCATGAAATGGAAGAGTCGAACGTTCTGGACAAGGTCGCCATGGTGTTCGGTCAGATGAACGAACCCCCGGGCAACCGTCTGCGCGTGGCGCTGACCGGCCTGACCATGGCCGAGAAGTTCCGCGACGAAGGCCGCGACATCCTGTTCTTCGTGGACAACATCTACCGCTACACGCTGGCCGGCACGGAAGTGTCCGCTCTGCTGGGCCGTATGCCGTCCGCCGTGGGCTACCAGCCGACGCTGGCCGAGGAAATGGGCAAGCTGCAAGAGCGCATCACGTCCACCAAGACCGGCTCGATCACCTCGATCCAGGCCGTGTACGTGCCCGCTGACGACTTGACCGACCCGTCGCCCGCCACCACCTTCCAGCACTTGGACTCGACCGTCGTGCTGTCGCGTGACATCGCCGCGCTGGGCATCTACCCCGCCGTGGATCCGCTGGATTCGTCCAGCCGCCAGCTCGACCCGCAAGTCGTCGGCGAAGAGCACTACGCCGTGGCCCGTGGCGTGCAGCAGACGCTGCAGCGCTACAAGGAACTGCGCGACATCATCGCGATTCTGGGCATGGACGAACTGTCGCCGGAAGACAAGCAGGCCGTGGCCCGCGCGCGCAAGATCCAGCGCTTCCTGTCGCAGCCGTTCCACGTGGCCGAAGTGTTCACCGGTTCGCCCGGCAAGTACGTGCCGCTGGCTGAAACCATCCGCGGCTTCAAGATGATCGTGAACGGCGAGTGCGACGCGCTGCCCGAGCAGGCTTTCTACATGGTCGGTTCGATCGACGAGGCCTTCGAGAAGGCCAAGAAACTGCAATAAGGAACCGATATGGCTACCCTGCATGTGGATGTCGTCAGCGCAGAGGAAGCGATCTTCTCCGGTGAGGCGAAGTTCGTGGTGCTGCCTGGCGAAGCGGGTGAGCTGGGCATCCTGCCCGGCCACACCCCGCTGATTTCGCGCATACGCCCCGGGACGGTCAAGATCGTTCGTGCCGACCAGGGCGAGGAAAACATCTTCGTCGCCGGCGGCATCCTGGAAGTGCAGCCCGGCAGCGTCACGGTCCTGGCCGACACGGCCATCCGTGCCGCCGACCTGGACGAGGCCCGTGCCCTGGAAGCGCGCCAGCGCGCCGAAGAGGCGCTGCGCAACGCCAAGGACAAGGCCGACATCGCCGTGGTCGAAGCCGAACTCGCGATGCTGGCGGCGCAAGCCGTGGCCGCGCGTAAGCTGCGCCAAGGCGGCCGCTCGCACTGAGCGGACGGGCGATCGGGGCTTGCCCCGGATCCGGAAAGAAGCGGCCTCTGGCCGCTTTTTTCTTGCCTGCGCGGCCTTGCCTGCGCATCCTCGCCTGCCGCCACCTTGCGTTCACTACGAATAGCCCTGAGCGATCCGCAACATTAGCCTTCAGTTTTGGCGGCGCCGCCGGTATGCCGGCGCCGCGCGGAAACAGGAGAAGCAGGTGCGTGAAATGCTGGATTGCGGGGTATTGCTGCCGCCTGGCCACGATGCGGCCATGCGCGGCTGGATCGAGCGGCATCAGCCGCAAGTGGCGCGTGTGCGCTTTCATCCCTTGCTGCTCGCGAGCGCGGGCGAGGCCGCCGAACCGCAGGCGCTGGCGGCCATGGCCGTGACGCTCAAGCGCTACGATGCCTGCCTGATGCCGGTCGAGCCGGCCACGCTGGCCTGGACCCGCATCGCCTTGCAGCAGGCGCGGCCGGCCCTGGCCACGCCCATCCTGGTGCTGGTCGACGGCATGAAGGCGTCGGCCATCGAGGACCTGCTGGCGCTGGGCGCGGCCGATTTCATTTCCGAACCCGTCTGCCTGGAAGGGTTGCGCGTGCGCTTGCGCCATCAGCTGCTGTCGGCTGCGTGGGGGCTGGCGGCGGCCTCGCTCGAAGAGCCCGCCTTGCGCTATGGGGCGCAGGGCCAGGCGGTCCTCGCGCCCGTCGGCCTGCCGCCTCATCGCCCGGGCGCGATGCCCGCTCCAGGACGGGGCCGCGAGTCGGGCCCGGAAGCAGGCGGCTCGCCGCCGGCCGCGACGCGTCCACGCGTGGCGTCGGCCTTGTTCGACCAGGCCATGGCGAGCCTGCGGTTGCTGCCCCGCTGGCAGGACGGCGGCGAGCCATTCGCACGGGCCAAGGCACGCGTGGTGGGCGAGTTCGAGCGCGAGTACCTGCGGCGCGCACTCTCCCATCACGGCGGCAACGTGGCGCAGGCCGCCAGGGCGTCCAGCAAGCACCGCCGCGCATTCTGGGCGTTGATGCGCAAGCACGGCATAGAAGCCGCGCCCTATCGCATCGCGGCGGCCCGGCGCGGCCAGGACATGCCGTCGGACTGAGCGCTGCCCGGGCCGGGCGCCAAGCGCCGGCGCACGGCCTCGGTCATTCTCGCCGCTTGCGTCCGAACAAGCCCGCCTTGGGCCTAGGGCCGCGTTCTGTCAGCCAGGGGAAGTAAACTCACGGCTTCCGATCAAAGAGGATAGCCGTGTCTGCTTCCGCCCTGAAGAACGATGTGTTCTTGCGCTCGCTCTTGCGCGAGCCCGTGCCCTATACCCCGATCTGGCTGATGCGCCAGGCGGGCCGCTACCTGCCCGAGTACAACGAGACGCGCGCCCGGGCGGGTTCGTTCATGGGCCTGGCTCAGAATCCTGACTACGCCGCGGAAGTCACCCTGCAGCCGCTGGCGCGGTTCGACCTGGACGCGGCCATCCTGTTCTCCGACATTCTCACCGTGCCGCACGCCATGGGCCTGGGACTGGACTTCGCCGCTGGCGAAGGGCCGCGCTTCGCGCATCCCGTGCGCACCGAGGACGACGTGCGCCGCCTGGCCGTGCCCGACATGGACAAGCTGCGCTATGTCTTTGACGCGGTCCGCGTCATCCGCCGCGAACTCGACGGCAAGGTGCCGCTGATCGGCTTCGCCGGCAGCCCCTGGACCATCGCCTGCTACATGGTCGAAGGGCAGGGCAGCGACGACTATCGCCTGATCAAGACGATGCTGTACGCGCGGCCGGACCTGCTGCATCACATCCTGGAAATCAACGCCCAGGCCACGCTGCAATACCTGAATGCGCAGATCGACGCGGGCGCCCAGGCCGTCATGCTGTTCGACAGCTGGGGCGGCGTGCTGGCCGATGGCCTGTTCCAGCAGTTTTCGCTGGCGTATACCCGCAAGGTGGTCGCGGGCCTGAAGCGCGAGAACGAAGGCCGCCGCGTGCCGGTCATCGTATTCACCAAGGGCGGCGGGCAGTGGCTGGAACAGATCGCTGCCTGCGGCTGCGACGCGGTCGGCCTGGACTGGACCGTGGACCTGGCGGCGGCGCGTCGCCGCACCGGCGACTCGGTTGCGTTCCAGGGCAACCTGGATCCCATGGCGCTGTTCGGCGGCGCCGACGCCATCCGGACCGAGGCGCGCCGGGTGCTGGACGCGTTCGGCCCGGTCGGCAAAGGGGGGCATGTGTTCAATCTGGGGCATGGCATTTCACGCTTCACGCCTCCTGAAGCCGTAGCCGAATTGGTGGATGAAGTCCACCGGCACAGCCGTTCGTTGCGGGGATAAGTGAGTGAACGCTTCGCGTCCAAGGGCCGAAGCTTGAGGGCCCCGACGCACAGTTGTGCACAGCAAGAAAGCGCTCGGGGAAAACCCTTTATAAGCTGGTTTACAATCTCGAAAGCCTGCATAAGTCATTGTTAATAATGACGAAAACAGGGTTTTCGGCAGGATTGCAAGAGTTGATGCAATCTTGCCTTATTCCAAAGTGTGATGTTGCTCTTGCCTTTTCCCCAAAGTTATCCACAGGCAGGGGGCAAGCCGGCCCGGCGACCCCTGGGGGAATTGGCGGGATCCGGCCTATCGCCGGACGGCTCAACCTTTCGGCCAGAAAACCGTCTTCCATTGATCCGTCCCCGTGAACATGCCTGATACCGACGCCGTCCAGAATCCCGCCGCCGTCTGCTGGGTGCGGGTGGCGCTGGATGTGCCCTTGCCCGGTCCGTTCGACTACCGCAGCGATGCGCCGGTGGAGGCGGGGCTGCGCGTGATCGTGCCGTTCGGACGCCGCAAGATGATCGGCGTGGTGGTGGACAATCCGGCCGAGCCGTCTTTCGACCCCAAGCAGATCAAGCCGATCGAAGAGGTGCTGCGCGACCTGCCGCCCTTCGACGGAGACTGGCTGCGCCTGGCGCGCTTCGCCGCCGAGTACTACCAGCGGCCGCTGGGCGAGGTCATGCTGCCGACCCTGCCGCCGCCCTTGCGCAAGCCGTCCGCCTATCAGGGCAAGCGCTCCGCCGGCGGGCCGGTGGCGCGGCTGGACGGTCGCAAGCGTAAAAAGGCGCGCGCGCCGGCCGAGGCCGACCAGCCGCCGGCGCTGAACGATGCGCAGCAGGCGGCGGTGGAAACGCTGGCCGCCCTGAATGGCTTCAAGCCCGTGTTGCTGTACGGGGTGACCGGCAGCGGCAAGACCGAGGTCTACCTGCGCGCCGCCGAGCGCGTGCTGGCCGCCGGTCGTCAGGTGCTGCTGATGGTCCCGGAAATCAATCTGACGCCGCAACTCGAAGGCGCGCTGCGGGCGCGGCTGGAGGCGCAGCTGGGGCCGGACGGCCTGGCCGTGATGCACAGCGGCCTGTCCGACGGCGAGCGGCTGGATGCGTGGTCGCGCGTCCAGCGCGGCCAGGCGCGCATGCTGCTGGGCACGCGCATGGCGATATTCGCGCCGCTGTCCGAGCTGGGCCTGATCATCGTCGATGAAGAACACGACGCGTCCTACAAGCAGCAGGACGGCCTGCGCTATTCGGCGCGCGATCTGGCGGTGTGGCGGGCGCACGACCTGAATGTGCCGGTGGTGCTGGGTTCGGCCACGCCCTCGCTGGAAACCTGGCAGCACGCCGAGCGCGGCCGCTACCTGCGGCTGGCGCTGCCGGGCCGCGCGCGCGCCAGCAGCCTGCCGGCGATCAAGCTGGTGGACACGCGCCGCCTGCAGATGAAACAGGGCCTGTCGCCGCAATTGCTGGACGCCATCGGCCAGCGACTGGAGCGCAAGGAGCAGTCGCTCATCTTCCTGAACCGCCGCGGCTACGCGCCGGTGCTGCATTGCCAGTCCTGCGCCTGGGTCAGCAACTGCCCGCGCTGCACGGCCTTCACCGTGCTGCACCGGAGCGGCAACGGCGGCAACCGCCTGCATTGCCACCATTGCGGCTACCAGGCGACGGTGCCGCGCGCCTGCCCCGAATGCGGCGACCAGGACCTGGCGCCGATGGGGCGCGGCACCCAGCGCATCGAGGAGCATCTGGCCGAGCTGTTTCCCGAGGCGCGCATCCTGCGCATCGACGCCGACAGCACGCGCAGGAAAGGCAGCGCCGAAGCGCTGTTCGCGTCGGTGCACGCGGGCGAGGTCGACATCCTGGTGGGCACGCAGATGGTGGCCAAGGGCCACGACTTCGCGCGCCTGGGGCTGGTGGGCGTGCTCAACGCCGATTCCATGCTGTTCGCGCATGATTTCCGCGCGCCCGAACGCCTGTTCGCGCAGCTCATGCAGGTGGCTGGCCGCGCCGGCCGCCATCAGAACAATGGCGAGGTGCTGATCCAGACCGGCTATCCCGAGCAGCCCGTGTACCAGGCGCTGCTGCGGCACGACTACGCGGGCTTCGCCCGCCACGCCTTGGACGAACGCGAGAGCACCGGCCTGCCGCCCTACGCCTATCAGGCGCTGCTGACCGCCGAGGCGCGCGAGCTGGCCACGGCGCAGGCCTTCCTGCAGCAGGCGCGCGCCATGCCGGAGGGCGAGTGGGCGGCGGACTTCCCGCCGCTGGACGCCATCATGCTGTACGACCCGGTGCCGCTGCGCGTGGTGCGCGTGGCGAACGTGGAGCGCGCGCAACTGCTGGTGGAAAGCACCAGCCGGCCGGCGCTGCAGGAATTCCTGCGGGTGTGGTCGCATTACCTGCCCTATCTGGCCAACGAGGCCCGCGTGCGCTGGCAGCTGGAAGTGGATCCGCTGGAGATCTGACGAAAATGTCCGCAAGCGAACCCATTGGCCACGGCCTGAATCCCGCGCAGAAGGAAGCGGTGCTTTACCTGGACGGCCCCTGCCTGGTGCTGGCTGGCGCCGGCAGCGGCAAGACGCGGGTGATCACGCAGAAGATCGCTTACCTGCTGCGCGAATGCGGCTACATGGGCCGCAACGTGGTGGCGCTGACCTTCACCAACAAGGCCGCGCGCGAGATGGACGAGCGCGTCAAGACGCTGGTCGACCGCAAGCTGTCCAAGGGCCTGACCATCAGCACCTTCCATTCGCTGGGCGTGAAGATGCTGCGCGAGGAAGCGCGCAATGCCGGGCTCAAGCCGACCTTCTCGATCCTGGACGCGGACGATGCCATGAGCATCATCCAGGAACTGCTGGCCACCACCGACAAGGCGCGGCTGCGCCACGTGCAGGGCATCATCTCGCTGTGGAAGAACGCGCTGATGGAGCCGGACGACGCGGCGCAGGCGGCGCAGACGCCCGCCGAAGCGGAGGCGGCCAATGTCTACCGCAGCTACGCCGCCACGCTGGCCGCCTATCAGGCGGTGGACTTCGACGACCTGATCCGCATTCCCGCGCTGTTGCTGGCCGGCAACGAGGATGTGCGCACGCGCTGGCAGAACCGCGTGCGCTACCTGCTGGTCGACGAGTACCAGGACACCAACGTGTGCCAGTACCGGCTGGTGCAGCTGCTGACCGGCCAGCGCGCCATGTTCACCGCCGTGGGCGACGACGACCAGGCCATCTACGCCTGGCGCGGCGCGACCATCGAGAACCTGGCCAAGCTCACCACCGACTATCCCAACATCAAGCTCATCAAGCTGGAGCAGAACTACCGCTCGGTGCAGCGCATCCTGGCGGCGGCCAACAGCGTCATCGAGCGCAATCCCAAGTTGTTCGAGAAAAAACTGTGGTCCGACCTGGGCACGGGCGAGCCCATCGTCGTGTCCGCCATGGACGGCGAGGAGCAGGAGGCCGAGTCCATCGCGATGAAAGTGTCGGCCGCGCGCTTCGAGCGCCAGGCGCAGTGGAAGGACTTCGCCATCCTCTACCGCAGCAACCACCAGTCGCGCATCCTGGAACAGGCGCTGCGCAACCTGAAGATCCCGTACACCATCGCCGGCGGGCAGAGTTTCTTTGACAAGGCCGAGGTGCGCGACATCCTGGCCTACTTGCGGCTGCTGGCCAACGATGACGACGATCCGGCCTTCATCCGCGCGGCCACCACGCCCAAGCGCGGCATCGGCCAGGCCACCTTGCAGACGCTGGGCCAGTACGCGGCCAGCCGCGAGCTGTCGCTGCTGGCCGCCGTGCCCGAGACCGGCCTGGAAAGCCTGCTGGCGCCGCGCCAGATCGAACCGCTGCGCACCTTCACCGAATTCATCCGCCGCATGCAGTGGCGCGCGGGCCGCGGCGCGGCCGATGGCAAGCGCGATGCGCCGGCAGAACCGGCCGGCCCGATCCTGGACGATCTGCTGCAAGCCATCCAGTACGAGCGGCACCTGTTTGAGCTGTTCGATGAGAAGCCGGCGCAGACGCGCTGGCAGAATGTGCTGGAACTGACGGGCTGGCTCAAGCGCAAGGCCGAGGAAGACAATATGTCGCTCTTCGACCTGGTGCAGCATGTGGCGCTGGTGACCATGCTGGAGCGCGGCGAGGAAGAAGAACCCGACGCGGTGAAGATGTCCACGCTGCATGCCTCGAAGGGGCTGGAGTATCCCCACGTGTACCTGGCCGGCGTCGAGGAAGGCCTGTTGCCGCACCTGGGCAAGGACGACGAAGTCGGCGACCCGGCGCGCGCGGCCGAGAACCTGGCCACCCGCATCCAGGAAGAGCGCCGGCTGATGTACGTGGGCATCACGCGCGCGCAGCGCAGCCTGAACCTGAGCTGGTGCAAGCGCCGCCGCCGCGCCCGCGAGGACGTGGTGCGCGAACCGTCGCGCTTCATCGAGGAAATGGGCCTGGACGATCCCGCCATCAAGGAAGACGAGACCACCGCGGCGATGAATCCGAAGGAACGGCTGGGCATGCTCAAGGCCCTGCTGAAGAGGTAGACCCCCCCCCGAAGCGCCGGGGGCGCTTCCCCCCCAGGGGGGCGCTGCTACGGACCGGCGGAGCCGGATCCGTGCAGCCCCGGTCGTTGCGGGGCGAGTGGTTTTCCTGGCGTTGGGGTTGTGCTGGCGGGGTGGGCTCGCTGCGCGCTGTTGTGGGCTGGTCGCCTGTCCGGTGTTTTCCCGCTTGGGGCGTGATGGGTGGATTTCCTGGGGCGGTGGCGTGCAAGAAATTACATGACGCGCGCCGGCTTCGGCGTTATACCTGTGGTCTTGCCCGCTGCCATCCGCCTATTTCATTCCCGCCATGAAGGACGTCGTTCGATACCATCCCGTACCCGGCATGCCCGGCATGGTGCTGGGTCAGGCGCGGATCACCGAGTTCCAGTTCGATCGCCACTATCACGTGGACTATCACATCGGGCTGGTGACGCAGGGCGTGCAGCGGCAGAGCTTTCGCGGTCGCAGCGTGCTATTGGGGCCGGGCGCCGTCGCCTTGATGCCGCCGGGTGAAATCCATGACGGCGCGGGCGTTTCCGACTATGGCCTTTCCCATACGCTCCAGACCTTTCGCATCGCGCCGGAGCTGATGCGCGGCTTTCTGCGCGAAGTGGCGGGCGGCGCGGGCGAGGAGCGATTCCTGGCCACGCTGATCGAGGACGCGGGATTGGCGCAGCGGCTGATGGCGCTGCATGGCGCCTGGATGTCCGACGCGTCCGCCACGCCGATGGCGCGCGATGAGGCGTCGCTGGCCGTCATGGCCGCGCTGTTCGCGCGCAGCGGCGCGGCGGCGCCGCGCGCGGTCAAGGGAGGCCTGTCGGCCGAGCACCGCCGCCGTGTGCTGGACTACTGCCAGGAGCGCCTGAGCGAGAAGATCGGCCTGGAAGACCTGGCGGCGCTGTGCGGCCTGAGCCGCTTCCAGTTTCTGCGCCGCTTCGCGCATTCCTTCGGGCTGACGCCGCATGCCTGGCTGGTGCGGCTGCGGCTGGAGCGGGCCTGCGCGGCGCTGGCCGGGTCCGGCCTGAGCGTGGCGCAGGTCGCGGCCGAGGTAGGCTTCTACGACCAGAGCCATTTCAACCGCGCCTTCCGCGTGGCCTATGGTGCGCCGCCATCGGCCTATCAGCCGGGCGGCGCGGCATAGGCAGGCAACCCCACGCAGGCAACTTCATGCAGGCAACCCCATGCAGGCGGTCTCATGCGGGCAACGTCATGCGCGCGCCACGGCGGCGCGCAGCGCCGATAGAAAGTGATCCACGTCCTGTTCGCGCGTGGCGAATGAAGTGACCAGGCGCACGATGCCCGGGCCCCAGCGGTCATGGTAGAAGCCGAAGCCCTGCGCCAGCAGGCTGTCGATGGCGGCAGCGGGCAGGCGGCAGAACAGGATGTTGGCATCGGCGCGGCCCTGCAGCGCCACGCCGGGCAGGCCTTCCATGCCGGCCGCCAGGCGCCGCGCCATGGCATTGGCCTGGCGCGCGTTGCGCAGCCACAGATCGCCGTCCAGATAGGCCTGCATCTGCGCCGACAGCAGGCGCATCTTGGAAAACAGATGGCCGCCGCGCTTGCGGCGGAACGCCAGCGCCTTGGCCGGCGCGGGATCGAACAGCACGATGGCCTCCACGCCCAGCGCGCCGTTCTTGGTGGCACCGAAGGACAGCGCGGTCACGCCCGCCTTCCAGGTCATCTCTGCCGGGCTGCAATCCAGGCTGACCAGCGCGTTGGCGAAGCGCGCGCCGTCCATGTGCAGCGGCAGTCCGGCGTCGCGGCAGACGGCGCCGATGGCGCGCAGCTCGTCCAGCGTGTAGACGCCGCCGGTCTCGGTGGCCTGGGTGACGCTGACGCAGGATGGCTGCATCGAATGCACATCGCCCGCCTTGCGGCGCGCCTCGACGGCCAGCTGGGCGGGGTCGATCTTGGCGTCGGCGCCGCCCAGCAGCGTCAGGCGCGCGCCGCCGGTAAAGAACTCGGGCGCGCCGCATTCGTCATTGGCGATATGGCTTTGCGCATGACACAGCACGCTGCCCCAGGGCGGCGTCAGCGCCGAGAGGCTGAGCGAATTGGCGGCGGTGCCGGTCGGCACCAGCAGCACGTCGACCTCGCGCTCGAAGATGTCGGCCAGCTGGCGGCGCACCTGCGCCGAACCCTCGTCGGCGCCGTAGGGTTGCGCCTGGCCGTGGCAGGCCGCCGCCAGCGCAGCCAGGATCTCGGGGCTGGCGCCGGCGATGTTGTCGCTGGAAAAGCCCATCTGCGGGGCGTCGGGAGAGGCGGGCGTGTGCAAGGCGGGACTCCGGGGAGTGATTCGGGGATAGACCCCGACTATGCCGCGCGCCGGCCCGCCGCGCTTGTAGAAAATTGCGGCCTGCTCCTACACTGGCCCGCAAGGAACGCGTATCGAAGGAGCATCCCATGTGCCGCTGGCTCGCTTACACCGGCAGTCCCCTGCAGATGGAGCGCGTGCTGTTCAAGGCGCGCCATTCCCTGATCGACCAGAGCCTGCATGCGCGCCTGGGCGCCACCACCACCAACGGCGACGGCTTCGGGCTGGGCTGGTACGCCCGCCCGGCGCCAGACGGCTCCCTGGAACCGCCGTTCCGCTACCGCAGCGTGCATCCGGCCTGGAACGACCGCAACCTGCGCGAGGCCGCGCGCGCCATTCATTCCTCGCTGTTCGTGGCGCACATCCGCGCCGCCACCGACACGCCGGCGCAGGAAACCAACTGCCATCCGTTCCGCCATGGCAACTGGCTGTTCGTGCACAACGGCCTGATCCGCGACTTTCCGCTGCTGCGGCGCGACCTGATGCTGATGATCGCGCCGGCGTATTTCGGCTCGCTTGAAGGGTCGACCGATTCCGAGCTGATGTTCCTGCTGGCGCTGAGCTTCGGCCTGGAGGATGACCCGCTGCCGGCGCTGGCGCGCATGGTGGGGGCGGTGGAAGAGACCGGGCGCCGCCATGGCGTGGCGCAGCCCATCAACATGACGGTGTGCGCGCTGGACGGCGAGCGCATGATCGCGGTGCGTTATTCCAGCGAGCGCGAGTCGCGCACGCTGTTCCACAACACCTGCGTGCAGCACCTGCGCCAGCTGTATCCCGACGATCCGCAGATCGCGGCGCTGGGCGACGACACCTTCCTGCTGCTGTCCGAACCGCTGACCGACATGGCGGATGCCTGGGAGGAAGTGCCCGAGTCCACCGCGCTGATCGCCGCGCGCGGCGAGCTGCGGCATTTTCCGTTCGCGCCGATCGCGCCGGGCGCCTGATGCCTGCGACTTGATGCCTGAAGCTTGCTGCTTGATGCGGCGCGCTTGATTCGCAAGGAATCGCATCTGGCGCTTGCCGCGCCGCCGGAGCGATCCGTTGCGGCCTAGTGGCCGCTGTGCAGCGCCGGGTTGAGCGTGCCCCAGGCGGCCGTGCGCACCAGCGTCTCGACGGCGCCGGTCTGCGAGTTGCGGCGGAACAGCAGCCCGTGCTGGCCGGCCAGCGACACCGCCTTGACCACCGCGCCCTCGGGCGTGAGCACGCGCGTGCCGGCGGTGATGTAGCAGCCGGCCTCGACCACGCAGTCGTCGCCCAGCGAGATGCCGATGCCGGAATTCGCGCCCAGCAGGCAGCGCTTGCCGATCGATACCACCTGCTTGCCGCCGCCGGACATGGTGCCCATGATGGACGCGCCGCCGCCGATGTCGCTGCCATCGTCGACGATGACGCCGGCGCTGATGCGGCCCTCGACCATGGACGCGCCCAGCGTGCCGGCGTTGAAATTGCAGAAGCCTTCATGCAGCACCGTGGTGCCGGGCGACAGGTGCGCGCCCAGCCGCACGCGGGCCGTGTCGGCGATGCGCACGCCTTGGGGCACCACGTAGTCGGTCATGCGCGGGATCTTGTCCACGCCACGGATTTCCAGCGTCTGGCCGGTGGCGCGCAGGTGCCAGCGCAGCGCGTCGATCTGGTCCACCGGGCAGGGGCCGGCCGAGGTCCAGGCCACGTTGGACAGCACGTTGAACAGGCCGTCCAGGTTGGCGTCGTGCGGGCGGATCAGGCGATGGCTGAGCAGATGCAGCCGCAGGTAGGCGTCATGCGCGTCCGACGGCGGTTCCTCCAGCGAGGCGATGGCGGTGCGCACGGCCACGATCTCGACCTTGCGGCGCGTGTCGCGCGCCAGGGCCGTCGGCACATGCTCGCCCAGCGCCGCGCGCGCTTCCTCGGGCGTCAGGTGGCGGGTGCCGCCAGAGGGCGTGTGATCGGCCAGCGAGGGGCGTGGATACCAGGTATCCAGGATGGCGCCATCGGCGGCCAGGGTGGCCAGGCCGTAGGCGACGGCGCTGACGGGGGCGGAAGGGTCGGGCATGGTGGGCCTGCGGGATGAAAACGGCATGCGCCGCGCGGGAGTCAAGGACGCATTATCGCTTCAAGCCGAGCCCAGACTTCATCGACGAGGTACGCGGGCACTGACTCTTTTCGTTTGGCCTGCCGCACGCGCCAATCCAGTGATTTCAGTTGATGGCAATGGATGCTGCCCGTCGTCGCGGTCCCCGTGCCCATCAGCGTGACCACCGTGCCATGAGTGCGTTGTTCGGTGGCCTGACCTTGTGAAATCGGACAGATCATCGCCAGTCCAAGTTGATTGAACTCCTTGTGGCTGACGACTAGTCCGTAGTGCGGACCCGTCATTTCCCTGCCGGCAGCGGGATCAAACTGTAGATGCACGATATCGCCGTGGCTGGGCACGTATGCCATCAGTTGCGCTCCCGTCCGACAGCGGGCATGTCGTCCCAGCCGTCGGCTCGGGGCAGCCCATCCGGCATTTCAGCCAGGAGGTCGGTGAGCGCATAGCGCGGACGCGCTGGCGGTTCGATAGTGAGCCGCCGGCCGGACATGTGGAGTTCGACCTGGGAGCCTTCACGCAGCCCGTTCTGGTCGATGTATGCCTTGGGGATGGTCATCACGAGCGAACCTCCTGCCTTGCGTAGAGTTTGACGCATGGAAGTCTCCCATATTGATGAGGGATGCGGAGCCTGAGTGCGCCATTTATAGCACTATTTATCCTACAAAAATAGGATATCGATGGCGCAAAATGATCGTGTCCGACGCATCTGTCAGATCTCGCCCAGGCCCGATGCCGCGGATCCGGCTCCGCCGGTCCGCCAGCATGCCCGCTTGAGGGGAGCGCCCAGGGGGAAGCGCGTAGCGCTTCGGGGGGCTTTCTACTCCAATTCCTTCAACAGCAATTCCCAGAACTTCAACCGCTGTTCCAGCGTCGACACCAGGATGTACTCATGCAGCGTGTGCGCGCCGTCGCCGTCCGCGCCCAGGCCGTCCAGCGTGGGCACGCCCATGGCCGAGGTGAAGTTGGCGTCGCTGCTGCCGCCGGTCATGGGCGCGTCTTCCAGCAGGAAGCCGGCGCGCTCGGCGTAGCCCTGGACCAGCGCCAGCAGGGCGGCGGCGGCCTCGGTCTTGACCATGGGCGGGCGGTTCAGCTCGACGTCGATGTCCAGCTCCACGTCCGGACCCACGGCGCACAGCTCGCGCATGCGGCGCAGCACGTCCTCGGCCGCGCCCATGTCGGGCACGCGGAAGTCCACCACGCAGCGGCAGTGCGCCGGCACGGTGTTGGTGACGGTGCCGCCGGCGATGGTGCCCACGCTCACGGTGATGCCACGCTCGTAGTCGGTCATGGCTTCCAGCGCCAGCACCTGGTGCGCCATTTCGCGGATGGCGCTGCGGCCCTTGTCGTGGTTCATGCCGGCATGCGCCGGACGGCCCTTGACGTTCAGGTTCAGCATGCCGGTGCCCTTGCGCGCGGTCACGCACTTGCCGCCGTTGGCGCGCGCCGGCTCGCACACCAGCGCGTACTTGGCGTTGGCGGCGTAGCGCTCGATGTGGGCGCGCGACGCATGGCTGCCGGTCTCTTCGTCCGGCACCACCAGGAAGTCCACGGGCAGGCGCGTGTCGCCGGGCCGGGCCACGGTGGCCAGCGCCGACAGGGCCAGGTAGATACCGGCCTTCATGTCATAGCTGCCCGGGCCGTAGAGGCGGTCGCCCTCGATCCGCACCGGGTTGTCCTTGAGCGTACCCACCGGATGCACGGTGTCCATGTGGGCCAGGATCAGGATGCCGGGACGGTCGTCGCCGTCGGCGCGGTTGGTGGCGTACAGCAGCGGTCCGGTGTCCGGGCCGATGTCGGACAGTTCCACTTTCAGGCCGGCGGCCTCGGCCTGGCCGGCGATGATGCGGGCCATGGCGGCGATGCCGTCGGGATAGTTGGAGGGCGACTCGCAAAGCAGCCAGGACTGGATGCCGGAGACGAGCTGTTCGGTGCTGAGGGTCGAGGACATGGCGGTATCGGGTGTCGGCTAGGCGGAAAGGGAACGATCAGGCGACCTGCTGGCCGGCCAGGCGGGCCAGTTCGGCGTCGTCGGGCATGCGGCCATCGAACCAGAGGCTGGCGCAGACCGCCGACATGGCGCGGCCGTCGTGGCCGATGCCGGGCACGACCTGCAGCGTCCAGTTGAACGGCACGCCGCGGCGCTCGGCTTCCTTGCGGCCGGCCTCGAAGTAGTTCTGCGCGCGCGCGAAACGGTGCGGCCCCTGGCGCATGGCGGCCGGTTCCGAGGGCAGGTTGGGATCGTCGGTGGCGATGTCCTGGTCGCCGGCCAGGATGGTCATGGGATAGGCCAGCAGCTTGACCAGGTGATCCTCGGTCAGGCCGACGCCAGCCATGCCTTCGGGGAAGGGGTGGTCGAAGGTCGGCAGCGTGTACCAGCCGGGATTGCCCGCGGCCACGGCCTTGAACGGCGCATGCGACTGGCTGCTCATCAGCCGGTGCACGAACTGGCCGCCGGCGGAATGGCCGAACAGGTACACGTTCTGGCCATCGGTGATCTCGGCGGCGATCAGGTCGCGCACCACGCTGCCCACCAGCGCGTAGGTCCAGCCGTCGATGTGGCGCGGATTGCCGCCGGCCGAGAACACGCGGCCATTGTTGTAGCTTTCGACGCCGGGCCAGATCTCGTTGGAGAAGGTCAGCGCCACGATCAGCAGCTTGTGCTTGTCGGCGGCCGGCACCCAGAAGTCGCGGTATTCGTCGCCGTTGCGCAGCACGCCGTGCTGCACGATCACGACCGGGCGGTCGGGCGTGTAGCCATAGGGGCGGTAGGTCTGCAGCTTGAACGGACGGTCGGCGTTGCGGTCGTCGTCGATGTAGGGAATGGCGTTGCGGCCCGCATGGCCCAGTTCAATGGCGATGCGGTCGACGTTGGTGAGTTCGGCAGGTTTCATGGCGACGTGTCAGGCGGTGGCTTCGTTCAGATGGCAGGCCGACCAGTGGCCCGGCGAGATTTCCTTCAGGACCGGCGCCTGCTCGCGGCAGCGCGGCATGGCGTGCGGACAGCGCGGGTTGAATGTACAGCCCGGCGGCGGATTAAGCGGCGACGGGATTTCGCCCTTGATGGGCGTGAACTTGCGGCCGCGCCGCGCCACGTCCGGCACCTCGGCCATCAGGGCCTGGGTATAGGGGTGGTTGGCGCGCGCGAAGATCTCGGCTGCGGTCGAAATCTCGACGATCTTGCCCAGGTACATGATGGCGACGCGGTCGGAAATGTGCTTGACCACGCCCAGGTCATGGCTGATGAACAGGTAGGTGAAGCCGTGCTGTTCGCGCAGGTCCATGAACAGGTTGATCACCTGCGCCTGGATCGACACGTCCAGCGCGGCCACCGGCTCGTCGCAGACCAGGAACTTGGGCGCCACCATCAGCGCGCGGGCGATGCCGATGCGCTGGCGCTGGCCGCCGGAGATCTGGTGCGGGAAACGATCGCGGTATTCGCGGTCCAGACCGACCTCGGACAGCGCCTGGTCGATGCGCGCGGGAATGTCGGCCGGCGGCGCCAGCTTATGCACCTTCAGCGCCTCGCCCAGGATCTGGCGCAGCCGCTGGCGCGGATTCAGCGAGGCCTGCGGATCCTGGAAGATCATCTGCACGCCCAGCGTGTAGGCCAGCTTGTCGGCGCCGCGCAGGCGGGCCGCATCGCGGCCCTGGTACAGCAGCTCGCCCTCGGTCTGGCGATGCAGGCCGGCCACCACGCGGCCCAGCGTGGACTTGCCGCAGCCCGATTCGCCCACCAGGCCGACCACCTCGCCGCGGCGGATGGACAGGTCCACGCCGTTGACGGCGTAGACGGTGCGGCGGTCGATGGGACGGCCGGCCAGGGCTAGGATGCGCTGGGCCAGGTCGGGGCGTTGCTCGAAGCGCTTGTGGACGTTCTTCAGCTCGATGACGGGAGTATCGGCTTGATTCATGCTTGCTCGGCCTCGCGGGCGATCGGCACGTAGCAGCGGAAGCTGCGCGGGCCTTCGGTGGTGACGGTGGGGGCTTGCTCGGTGCAGCGCGTGACCGCGCTGGGGCAGCGCGGCCGGAACGCACAGCCCGAGGGACGGCCGGACAGGCTGGGCGCCATGCCGTTGATCTGGTGCAGGCGCGCGCCGGGCTGCGTGGCGCCCGGCATCGAGTCCAGCAGGCCGCGCGTGTATGGATGGCGCGGCGCTTCCAGCACCTGCTCGACCGGGCCGCTCTCGACGATGCGGCCGGCATACATGACGGCCACGCGGTCGGCCAGCTCGGCGACCACGCCCAGGTCGTGAGTGATCCAGATCAGCGCGGTGTTGTGCTGACGGCAGATCTCCTGCATGCGGTAGAGGATCTGGCCCTGGATGGTGACGTCCAGCGCGGTGGTGGGCTCGTCGCAGATGATCAGGTCGGGCTTGTTCAGCATGGCGATGGCGATGGCCACGCGCTGGCGCATGCCGCCGGAGAACTCGTGCGGATAGCTCTTCAGGCGCTTTTCGGGCGAGGGGATGCCCACCATCTCCAGCGCTTCGCGGCAGCGCTCGAGCGCTTGCGCGCGCGGCACGTCCGCGTGCGTCAGGATGGCTTCCATCATCTGCTCGCCGATGCGCAGCACCGGGTTCAGCGTCATCAGCGGATCCTGGAAGATCATCGCGATGCGGTCGCCGCGCAGCTGGCGCATCTGTTCTTCGCTGTACTTGCGCAGGTCCTGGCCCTTGAAGCGGACCTCGCCCTCGACCACTTCCCCGGGGGGATCGATCAGGCCCAGCAGCGAGAAGCCGGTCACGGACTTGCCCGAGCCGGACTCGCCGACCAGGCCTACGATTTCGCCGCGGCGCACGGTCAGGTCTACGCCGTCGACGGCCGGCCAGGCGCCGGCTTCGGTATGGAATGCGGTGCGCAGGCCGCGCACCTCCAGAATGGTCTCGCTCATGTCAGTCATCCATTGCGCAAACCGCCACGCAGGTATCGGGTGTCGCTCCATCGGGGTGCCGCGGAGCCGGCTTCGCCGGTCCGCCAGCACGCCCCCTCGAGGGGGAAGCGCGCAGCGCTTCGGGGGTGGGCCTCATCTTTTCGGGTCCAGGCTTTCGCGGAGGCGGTCGCCGACGATGTTGATGGACAGGATCAGCAGCAGCAGGGCGATGCCCGGGAACAGGCTGATCCAGTAGTCGCCCGAGAGCAGATACTGGAAGCCATTGGAGATCAACAGGCCCAGCGACGGCTCGGTGATGGGCACGCCCACGCCCAGGAAGGACAGCGTGGCTTCCAGCGCGATCGCGGTCGCGATCTGGATGGTGGCGAACACCATGACCGGGCCCAGGCAGTTCGGCAGCAGGTGGAAGGCCATGATGCGCCAGGCCGGGAAGCCCAGGTTGGCGGCGGCCTCCACGTATTCCTTGCGCCGCTCCTGCAGCGCGCGGCCGCGCATGATGCGCGCGTAGTGGCCCCATTGCACCAGCACCAGCGCCAGGATCACCTTGTCCACGCCGCGCCCCATCACCACCAGCAGCACCAGCGCCACCAGGATGGTCGGAAAGCCCAGGATGAAGTCGACGATGCGCATCAGGATGGTGTCGACCACGCCGCCCATGTAGGCGGCCACCAGGCCAACCGCGCCGCCCACGGCGGTGGCCAGCACCACGGCGGACAGGCCCACCATCAGGCTGATGCGCAGGCCATACAGGATGGCGCTGAGCATGTCGCGGCCCTGGTCGTCGGTGCCCAGCCAGGCGATGCTGCCGTCCATCAGCGCCTGGCGCGGCGCCAGGCGGCCGTCCATGAGCGAGAGGTTGGCGAGGTCGTAGGGGTTCTGCGGCGCGAAGTAGGGCGCGAACACCACCAGGATGATCAGCACGGCCAGCGCGATGGCAGAGCCGGTCACGGTGGGCCGAGAGCGCAGTTTCTTCAGGATGGAGGCGCGCTTGGGCGTGTCCGCCAGGGGCGGGGCGGTGCGGGTGCGGCCGGGATTGGGAGATTGAGCCATGACGATTATTGAGCGGGGGTCACGAGCTGCACGCGCGGGTCGAGCGCGGCGTACAGGATGTCCACGACCAGGTTGATGACCACGAAGATCAGGGTGACCAGCATCACGTAGGCCACCACCACGGGGCGGTCCAGCTGGTAGACGCTGTCGATCAGCAGCTTGCCCATGCCGGGCCAGGCGAACACCGTCTCGGTGATGGTGGAATACGCGATCAGCGTGCCGAATTCCATGCCGATCACGGTCACCACGGGGATCAGGATGTTGCGCAGGATGTGGCGGCGCACGATGCGGCCCGGCTTGACGCCCTTGGCGCGCGCGAACTTCACGTAGTCCTGGCTGCGCGCCTCGACCACGCCCGAGGCGGTCAGGCGCAGCACCAGCGCGATGTTGGCCAGCGCCAGGTTGATGGCCGGCATGATCAGGTGCGACCAGCCGTCGGCGGTCAGGATCGACAGACGCACGCCGAGCACGGTGACGGTGTCGCCGCGGCCCGTGGCCGGCAGCCAGCCCAGCCATACGGCGAACAGCAGGATCAGCATCATGCCCTGCCAGAAGTTGGGCAGCGAGAAGCCCAGCACCGACGAGGCCATGATGCCCCGGCCCAGCGGCTCGTCACGGTACAGGCCGGCGACCAGCCCCAGCGGGATGCCGATGACACAGGTCAGCCCGATGGCCACGACCACCAGTTCGAAGGTGGCCGGGATGCGCTGCACGATCAGCTCGATGGCGGGGATGCCGTGGACGAAGGACACGCCCAGGTCGCCGTGCAGCGCGCGCCACAGGAAGCCCGTGTACTGCTGCCACACGGGCAGGTCCAGCCCGAGGCGGGCGATCATGGCTTCGCGGGCGGCCTGGCTGGCCTCGGGGCTGACCAGCAGCTCGATCGGGTCGCCCACGGCGTACACCGCGAAGAAGACCACGACCGAGACGGCCAGCAGTACGAACAGGCTCTGTATCAACCTGCGCAAGATGAATAGGGCCACTTGATATTTCCTTGGTGGGCTCGGGAGTTGCGGGCGCCAGGCGGGGCTACTTGGCGGGCTTGGCCGACATGGCCAGGGTGTACTGGTCGGCGCGGCCTTCGTAGGTCAGGCCCTTGCGGTACGCCCAGATGCTGCTTTCGAAGTGCAGCGGGATGCTGGGCAGGTCCGCCAGCGCGATCGCCAGCGATTCCTGCAGCAGCTTCTCGCGCGCGGCCGGGTCCACCGTGACCAGGGCGCGCTTGAAGACCTGGTCGAACGCCGGGTTGTCGTAGCCGCCGTAGTTGCTGGTGCCCAGGCCGTGCTCCTTGTCGAACGCGGAGACCCAGTATTGCAGGAAAGACGAGGCTTCGCCGGTTTCCGACGACCAGCCGCCCATGGCGAAGCTGAACTCGCGCTTGGCGCGCTTGGGGAAGTAGATCGAGCGCGTCATCGCGTCGACCGAGGCCTTGATGCCCACGCGCGACAGGTACTGCGCCACCGCCTGCGAGATCTGGGCGTCGTTGATGTAGCGGTCGTTGGTGGACGACACGGCCAGTTCGAAGCCGTTCGGGTAGCCGGCCTCGGCCAGCAGCTTCTTGGCGCCTTCGGGGTCGTACTTGAGTTCCGGCGGCTGCGGCAGCGTGCCGAACATGCCGTCGGGCAGGAACTGGTTGGCCGGGGTGGCGGCGCCGTCCATGATGCGGGCGGCGATGGCCTTGCGGTCGATGGCCATGGAAATGGCGCGGCGCACGCGCACGTCCTGCAGCGGGTTCTTGCCGTCGGCGGCCTTGACCATGGGGCTGGGCGAGCGCGCCACGTCGAACTGGAAGTACACCACGCGCACGGACGGCGTGATCACGTAGCCGAAGCCCGGCGTTTCCGAGATGCGCTTGACGTCGCGCGCGGCGGGGTTCTCGATCAGGTCGAAGTCGCCGGCCAACAGGCCCGTCAGGCGCGGACCGGCCGACGGCGCGGGGATCAGCTTGACCTCGCCCCAGGCCGGTTTGTCGCCCCAGTAGCCTTCGTTGCGGGTCAGTTCGATGGCGCTGCCCTTGACATAGGACTTGAGCGTGTAGGGGCCGGTGCCAATGGCGGACTTGCCGCCGTTGAAGTCGGCCACGGTAGGCCAGGGGCCGGTCACGCCGCAGCCGTTCTTCAGGTCGAACGTGATCGGGCCGTGCTGGACGATGCCGCTCCACAGCATGGGCATGCGGCTCATGTCGTTGGGCAGCAGCGGATAGGGCAGGCGCGTCTTGATGACCAGCGTGTCGTCGCCGCGCGCTTCGACGCTGGCGAACTTCTGCACCACGGCGGGCTGGGAGCCGCCGATGGACTGCTCGTTGTTCATCACGCGGCAGAACGTGAAGATCACGTCCTGCGGCGTGAAGGGCTGGCCGTTGGAGAACTTGGCGCCTTGGCGCAGCGTGAATTCCCAGGTGGTGTCGTCCACGGACTTCCAGGCCGTGGCCAGGCGCGGGATCAGCTTCATGGCCGCGTCCTGGCCGACCAGCGTCTCGAACACGTGCGAGGTCATCGCGTCGTTGGGCGTGACCTGATGGTAGTGCGGGTCCATCGCGGTGGGTTCGGACGACAGGCCGATGCGCAGCGCGCCGGCCTGGGCCAGGGTGGCGGTGGGACAGGCGGCCAGCGCGGCGGCGAGCGCGCACGCGGCCGGTAACAGGCGTTGGATGGTCTTGGCTGACATGTGTTTTCCCCTTGTGGTGTTGTGGTGTGTCGCGGGCGGCGCCCTCTGGGGGGCGCCTGCCGTCTTTATGCGGCGATGGGCTGCGCCAGCCGGACCACCGTCACGCCCGGGCGCAGGTTGGCCGTGGACGGCATGATCAGCACGCAATCATCGTAGGGCGCGACCACCGGCTCGCCCTCGGACCAGCCGATCAGGTCGCCGGCGCGCGGCAGCGTCTCCAGCCCCTTCCAGGGCTGGGCGAAGCGGAAGTCGGCGCTCTTGGCGGCCACGGCATGCGTGACGCGCAGCGCGCGCTGCGCGCCGGCATCCGGCGCGAACCAGGCGGCCGGCAGGTCGGCGCGATCCACGGTGTCGGCGGCGAGCAGGAAGCGGGCCAGCTGGTCCAGCGCCACGCCGTGCGCCTCGGGCGCGCCATGGAAACCGCATTCGATCAGCAGCGAGCGGGTGCCGTTGTCGCCGGCTTGGCCGAAGCGACCATAGTCGCGCATGCGCACGCCGGCGGCATGGCCGGCGTCGGCGATGATGGTGGCGGGGTTGCCCAGCGCCAGCGCCAGGTCGATGTTGCGCTGTTCCATGCCGGTCAGCTGCAGCGGCACGTCGGAATTGCTCATCGAGTGGAAGTCCAGCAGCCAGTCGCTGCGTTCCACCCAGGGACGGATCTGGGCCGCGCGGCGGCGTTCCTGGCTGTTCGGCGCGGACAGCTTGTCCTCGCTCCAGACGCGGTTCATGTCTTCGTCCACGAAGCGCGCGGGGGCGTAGTTGGACGGGTCGAAGCGGTCGAAGGCGGCCAGGTTGCAGAAGGCCAGCGTCAGGCTGCCCCGACGCGGACGCAGGCCGGCGGCCAGCGCGTCCTTGAGCGCCCAGGCGCCGCACAGTTCGTTGCCGTGGATCAGCGCGCTCAACATCACGCGCTTGCCCGGCACGCCGGAATCGAAGTGCCACACCCCGGGGGTGTCCGTATTGCCGGCGCGCTCGGACGACAGGTCCGGACAGGCGAGCAGGAAGGGACGCGGACTGGGCGCGGCGGCGGGTGTGGACATGAGGACTCCGATGAAGCGGGGGGATTGTATAGGGAAGAAAGCGGCCTGCGCGGCAGTCAGCCGGCCGTGGCCGCCTGGCGTTCTGCCATAACGGCCGGGCCCTGCTCGCCCAGGTCCCAGAACAGGCCGGCCATGATGGCCATGGCCTGACGGGCGACCGGGGCCAACAGATGTTCGTCCGGGCCGTGCTGGCAGCAGGCGGGGTAGGAATGCGGCACCCAGATCGTGGGCAGTCCCAGCACGTCCGAGAACGCGTCGTTGGGCACGGTGCCGCCCAGGTTGGGCAGGATGGCGGGTGCGGCGCCGGTGGTCGCGGCCAGCGATGCCGCGGCCCAGCGGGCCCAGGCATCGTCCGGGTCCAGCCTGGTGGCGGGGGTGCCGCGGCGGACCTTGACCTGCACCTGGCCAAAGCCGTGTGCGTCCAGATGGGCGCGCAGGATGTCGCTGGCGGCGCGCCAGTCGGTGCCGACCACGAAGCGCAGGTTGCAGGTGGCGGCCGCGCGTCCGGGTATGGCGCCCACGGGATTGTCGGGATTGCCGGTCTTGTAGGCCAGCACTTCCAGCGTGTTCCAGCCGAACAGCCGTTCGGCCAGGCTCAGACCCGGCTCGCCCCAGTCCGGATCCGTTTCGGGCGCGTCGTCGTCGCGGCCGACCTCGATGGTGGACAGCGCGCGGCGCACGGCGGCGGGGATGGGTGGCGGGCGCAGGCCGTCGACTTGCAGGCGGCCGCGCGCGTCGACCAGGCTGGCCAGCGCGTGCGCCAGGATCAGCCCGGGGTTGGGCAGCACGCCGCCCCAGTTGCCCGAGTGATGCGCGTGGCTGCGCAGATTGACTTCCAGGTCGAACAGCAGCGTGCCGCGCGAACCTAGGAACAGCGTGGGCAGGTCCGCCGCCAGGCGCGGGCCGTCCGATGCGATGAAGACGTCGGCCTTCAAGGCGTCGCGCCACTGGCCGCAGGCCGCGTGCAGGCCGGGCGAGCCGACTTCCTCGCCGCATTCGACCAGCATGCGGGCGTTGAAGCCCAGGCGCCCGCCGCGCTCGGCCAACACCTGTTCCAGCGCGGCCACGTTGATGCAGTACTGGCCCTTGTTGTCGGCCGTGCCGCGCCCGTACCAGCGCTCGCCTTCCTCGACCAGGGTCCAGGGTGACAGGCCGTCGCGCCATTGCTCGTCGTAGCCGCGCACCACGTCGCCGTGGGCGTAGAGCAGCACGGTGGGCAGGTTGGCGGCCTCGATGCGCTCGGCCAGCAGGAAGGGCGGGCCATCTTGTACCGGGTTGTCTTCGATGCGACAGGAAAATCCCAGGCCTTCCAGCCGGGGCGCGACAGCGGCGCGCAGGTAGTCGTAGAGTTCGGGCCGCTGTTCGGGCGCCTGGCTGACGCTGCGGCGGGCGACCAGGCCCGCCAGGTCGCGGCGCAAGGCGCCGCTATCGGCATACGCGAGCGCGCGCGCGATCGCGGTCGAGCGGCTGGCGCTGGAAACTGCTGCTGACACGGTTGTCCCCTATGTGCCCGGCGCGTCGCTGGGCGCGCCCGCTTGGATGTATCGCCGAATTCTAGGATCCGGGTAGCTTTCTCTACAATTAGAATATTTATCGGTAGCTTTGCAAAAAAGGCAAGGTTTGCCCTGACGCTCAATCCACCTGCGGGGGAACATGCACGGTATCGCGTTGAGGTACTTTGTGGAGGTGGCCCAGGCGGGCAGCCTGAGCGGCGCGTCCGAGCGCCTGCACGTGGCGGTGTCGGCCATCAGCCGGCAGATCGCCAAGCTGGAAGAGCAGGCCGGCGCGCCGCTGTTCGAGCGCGCCGCGCGCGGCATGGTGCTCAGCGACGCCGGCCGGCTGCTGCTGACGCATGCGCGGCGCACCATGCTGGAATCCGAATCGGTGCTGCAGGAGATCGCCGCGCTCAAGGGCGCGGCGCGCGACGAGATCCGCGTGGCGTCCGTCGCGGGCGTGGCGCGCACGTTCCTGCCGGCGGCCATGGCGCGCTTTCGCCAGGACTGGCCGGACATGCGTTTCGACCTGCACGTGGATACGCCCAGGGAAGTGCTGCGGCGCGTGGCCGAGGGCCAGGCCGAGCTGGGCATGGCCTTCAATATGGAGCGCGCCGGGGGCCTGAGCGTGCGCTACTCACGCCGCGCGCCGGTCCATGCGGTGATGGCGGCCGACCATCCGCTGGCGGGCCGCGCCAGCGTGAGCCTGCAGGATCTGGGCGCCTACCCGATGGCATTGACCGAACCCGGCACGACCACGCGGCGCCTGTTCGAACTGGGCTGCGCGCTGGAGTCGGTGCAGATAGAGCCCGCGCTGAGCTGCAACGATCCTTCGCCGCTGCACGGCTTCGTGTATGGCTCCGACGCCATCATGCTGGGCGCCTATATCTCGGTGACGCACAGCCTGGACCGCGATCAACTGGTCGCGGTGCCGATCTCCAATGCCGAACTGCAATCGCGCAGCTTGCAGATCCAAGTGATGCAGGGGCGCTTGCTGCCGCCCAAGACCGAGGCGTTCATCGCGTTGCTGTGCCGCCAGCTGGATGAGCTGCTGGCGGACCGGCCGAAGGCCAGGGCGCAGGGCGCCGCGAAATGAAAAAGACCCCCCACGCCGCGCGCACTGCGTGCGCTTGCTGCCCCCCCGAGGGGGGTGTTTTTCATCTTGGGGCGGCCCGGCGATGAAAAAGACCCCCCCACGCCGCGCGCACTACGTGCGCTTGCTGCCCCCCGAGGGGGGCGTTTTTCATCTTGGGGCGGCCCAAGATGAAAAATGCGCCCCTCGGGGCGCATTTGTCTGCCAGCGCGAATTACTTCGCGTCAGGCTTGACCGAGGTGGCCAGCGTGAACTGGTCGCGGCGGCCTTCGTAGCTGATGCCCTTGCGGAATGCCCAGATGCTGCTTTCGAAGTGCAGCGGGATCAGCGGCACGTTGTCCAGCGCGATCTTGGTGGACTGCTGCAGCAGCGCTTCGCGCTTGGGTGCGTCCACCGTCACGATGGCCTGCTTGTAGACCTTGTCGAAATCGGCGTTGGAGAAGCCGCCGTAGTTGCTGGTGCCCAGGCTGTTGGGCGAATCCAGCGAGGCCACCCACAGCTGGAACAGCGCCGAAGCCTCGCCCGTTTCCGCCGGCCAGCCGCCCATCGGGAAGCTGAATTCGCGCTTGGCGCGCTTGGGGAAATAGATCGAGGCGGTCATCGCGTCAACCGTGGTCTTGATGCCGATGCGCGACAGGTACTGGGCCACGGCCTGGGCGACCTGGCCGTCGTTGACGTAGCGGTCGTTGGTGGACGAGATGGTCAGTTCGAAGCCGTTCGGGTAGCCGGCCTCGGCCAGCAGCTTCTTGGCGCCTTCGGGGTCGTACTTGATTTCCTCGGCCTTGGGCAGGGCGCCGAACATGCCGTCGGGCATGAACTGGTAGGCGGGCGTGGCCATGCCGTCCATGATGCGGGCGGTGATGGTCTTGCGGTCGATGGCCATGGAGATAGCCTTGCGCACGCGCAGGTCCTGCAGCGGGTTCTTGCCGTCGGCGGCCTTCACGAAGGGGCTCTGGGCGCGGCCGACGTCGGGCTGGAAGAATATCAGGCGGGTCGAGGGCGTGGCCACGAAGCCGAACTTGGGGTTGTCCTTCAGGCGCTGCAGGTCGCGCGCGGCCGGGTTCTCGATCATGTCGAAGTCGCCCGACAAGAGGCCGGTCAGGCGCGGACCGGCGGCGGGCACCGGCACGAACTTCACTTCCTTCCAGTAGGGCTTGGGACCCCAGTAGTTCTCGTTGCGGACCAGCTCGATGCCGGTGCCCTTGACGTAGGACTTCAGCGTGTAGGGGCCGGTGCCGATGGCGTCCTTGCCGTTGTTGAAGTCGGCCACGGTGGGCCAGGCGCCGGTCACGCCGCAGCCCTTCTTCGGGTCGAAGGTCAGCTTGCCGTGCTCGACGATGCCGTTCCAGATGATGGGCAGCGAGCGGGCCATTTCGGCGGGCATCAGCGGGAAGGGCGCGCCGGTCTTGATGATGACCGTGTGCGCGTCGGGCGTCTGCACGTCGGTGATCAGCTTGGTCGTGTCCATGTAGGACTGCGACACGTTGGTCTCGTTGTTCAGCGTGCGGCAGATGGTGAACAGCACGTCCTCGGACGTGAAGGGCTTGCCGTTCGAGAACTTGACGTCGTCGCGCAGCTTGAATTCCCAGGTCAGGTCGTCCAGGTTCTTCCACGAGGTGGCCAGGGCCGGCACCAGCTTCATGTCGGCGCTGCGGCCGACCAGCGAGCTGTAGACGTGCGCCGAGAACGCGTCGTTCTGGGTCATCTTGTGATAGTGGGGGTCCGCCGAGGTGGGTTCGGCCGACAGGCCGATCTTCAGCGTCTGGGCCTGGACGGCGGCCAGCGGAATGGCGGCGGCCGCGAGGGCTAACGTGGTACGCAACTTCATGGTGACAACTCCGGATGGAAAACGAACCGGATCGTGCTTGAGGGAGTGACCTAGCGGGCCTGCCGGGGCTTACGGAGGGTCTTTGGCGCCAGGCACGACGGCAAGGGGCCGATTATCGGTAGGGGCTTCGCGCGCTGTCAATGCGCGGGGACAGGCTGCGGCGCTAGGGAAAACGCCGAGATGGCAGGGAAAAACGGGAATGGACCGCGCGATCGCGCCGGTCTGGGCAGAGGAAATGCCGAGGAAATGAAAAACGCCGGGGCAGCCTCTCTTGAGGCTGCCCCGGCGCTCAGGCGCCCGGTGAGGGGCAGGGCGCCCTGGGGCCGGAACGGGCGCTGCGCGGGCAGCGGGCGTTCCGGCCACCGCGTGCCGGCATCAACCGCGGGAGATCTGTCGCGGTTCAGGCCGACCCGGCGGTTCTTACCACTGGGAACCGGAGAAGCGCGAGCTGGCGGCGCGGGCGCGGTTCATCGATTCGTTGACTTCGTCGATGAAGGCGAACACGGCGGCGATGCCAGCGACCACAGCCTTGCTGGCCTTCTTCAGGCTCAGCAGCGGGTGGGCGTTGGGTTGGTTTTCGAGGGCGCCGCGGAGCAGGTCGCGCTCCAGCGCGTCGGTCAGGCGGGCAGTGTGGTTCAGGGTCAGTTCGCTCATGGTGTTCTCCAGTCCAGTCCGTTTCGTCTTGGGGTAAACCATTATAGGGATAACCCTAGGGCAAAAGCAACGGGCGCGACGGAGCCAACCCTGTGAATGTTGTAAAAATGTTTTTGTGCCAGGGACTTAGCCCGCCGATGGGGCTTTTCCCCGTGGCGGGGGCAACCCTTAGGGGAGCCTAGCCCCGGTTGCGCAAGGTACGGGCGGCGTCGGCCAGTTCGCCCGCCGTCAGGCCGATGGGGCCGATGCCGTTCATGACCAGGGCGTCCGCCGCCGCGCCGTGCAGCCAGACCGCGCCCGCGACGGCCTGCTCCAGCGGCAGGCCTTGGGCGATCAGCGATCCCAGCATGCCCGCCAATACGTCCCCGGTTCCGGCGGTCGCCAGGCCGGGATTGCCGCTGGTGTTGCGTCGCCAGCCGCCATCGGGGGCGCAGACGATGGTGCCGGCCCCCTTGAGCACGATCCAGGCGTCGTAGCGGCCAGCCAGCTGCTGGGCGGCGGCGGGCCGGTCGGCCTGTACCTGGGCGGTCGTTCGGCCGAGCAGCCGGGCCGCTTCGGCCGGATGTGGCGTCAGCACGACCGGGCCATCGCCCCAATGCGGCTCGACCTGGCCGCGCGCCAGCAGGTTCAGGCCATCGGCGTCCAGCACCAGCGGGGCCTGGCCGCGCCGGGCAAACAGGCGCGCCAGCAGATCGGCGGCCAGCGGCGAGTCGCCGATGCCGCAGCCCGCCACCCAGGTCGTCACGTTCCAGTTGCCGTCCAGCAGCGAGCGGGCGTCGCGCAGCATCAGTTCGGGTTGCAACGGGTCGCAGGGCAGGGGCGAAGCACTCTCGGCGAAGCCGACCAGCACCTTGCCGGCGCCGGTCTTGAGCGCGGCCCGCGCCGCCAGCAGCGCGGCGCCTGTCATGCCCGGGCCGCCGCCGACCACGCCGACGGTGCCGAAGCTGCCTTTGTGGCTGTCCTGCTCGCGCGGCGCGAACAGGGCGGGCAGGTCATCGCGGCGGACGGGGGCGCCGGCGGGCGGGACGGGCGTGTTCATGGGCTGGGCTTCCAGGGCGGGCGGGAGCGGGACGGCTCGCGCCATCCACTATAGTGCCCCAAAACGCGCCGGCGTCCCGCCGGCGTCACCGGAGAAGACAATGACCGACATCACGCTGGAACATTACGCCGCCTACGAGTCCCTGAAGCTGCGCCGGCATCCCGGGGGCGTACTGGAGCTGATCATGGGCGCCAAGGACGGCCTGCCCGGCAAGCTGTCCACCGCTGACGACCGCATGCACCGCGAGCTGGCCGACATCTGGCGCGATATCGATACCGATCCGGATACGCGCGTGGTGGTGATTCGCGGCGAGGGCAAGGGCTTTTCCGGCGGCGGCGACCTGGGGCTGGTGCAGCAGATGGCCGACGATTTCGACGTGCGCGCCCGCGTCTGGCGCGAGGCCCGCGACCTGGTCTACAACATCATCAACTGCAACAAGCCCATCGTGTCCGCCATGCACGGCGCGGCGGTGGGCGCCGGCCTGGTGGCCGGGCTGCTGGCCGACATCTCCATCGCCGCGCGCAACGCACGCATCATCGACGGCCATACCCGCTTGGGCGTGGCGGCCGGCGACCACGCGGCCATTGTCTGGCCGCTGCTGTGCGGCATGGCCAAGGCCAAGTACTACCTGATGCTGTGCGAGACCGTGTCCGGCGAGGAAGCCGAGCGCATCGGCCTGGTGTCGCTGTGCGTGGACGAGGCCGAGCTGATCGCCAAGGCTTTCGAAGTGGCCAATAAGCTGGCCGCCGGCTCGCAGACCGCGATCCGCTGGACCAAGTATTCGCTGAACAACTGGCTGCGCATGGCCGGCCCCAGCTTCGATACCTCGCTGGCACTGGAGTTCATGGGCTTTGCCGGCCCGGACGTGCGCGAAGGAATCCAGTCGCTGCGCGAGCGCCGCGCGCCGAACTTCCGGCCTGACTCGCCGTTTTGAGCCCGGCGTTGGCGCCGTCCACCTACTTCTTGAAGAACCGTGCGAACGCCGCCTGGGCCTCCTCGGTGGCGAGCCGCGCGCGGAACTGCTCGGCTTCATAGTCCAGCGTGGCCTGGATGGCCTCGTGGTCCGGGCGCCTGAGCATGGCCTTGGTCAGCCGCAGCGCGGCCGGCGGCTGGGCCGCCAGATCGGCCGCCGTGGCCCGGGCCGCCGCCAGCGCCTGGCCGGCGGGCGTGACCGTGGTGGCCAGCCCGGCTTCCAGCGCCTGGCGGGCGCCGAAGGCCTTGCCCTGCAGCAGCCATTCGGCGGCGCGGCGGGCGCCGGCCAGCCTGGGCAGCAGCAGGCTGGACGCGCCTTCCGGGCACAGGCCCAGCGCCACGAAGGGCAGGCGCAGCGTGGCGCCTTCGCCGATGTGCACGAAATCGCAGTGCTGCAACAGCGTGACGCCGATGCCGACGGCATAGCCCTCGACGGCCGCGATGACCGGGACATCGGTCGTCGTCAGCGCGCGCAGGAAGCTCATCGCGGCGCTGTCGCCCGCGCCGCGCTCGGCCTGGAAATCGCGCAGGTCGTTGCCGGCGGTGAAGTGCTCGCCGGCGCCGGTCAGGATGACCGCCGACACGGACGCGTCGGCCGACGCCCGCGCCAGCTGCTCGGTCAGCGCCGCGTAGGTGGCGTTGTCGAGCGCGTTGCGGCGCTCGGGCCTGTTGATGGTCAGGGTGAGGACCGCGCCGTCGCGGTCGATGTTCAGGCCTGCGCTCATGGCGGCGTTCTCCGGGTCGGGGGCGTTGCGTGGCGCCGTGCTTACGCGAAGTCCGCGCCGGCCAGGCGGGCGCGGGCCTGGGCATACTCCGCCCGCAATCTGGCGACGATCTCGCGGGTGGGCAGCACGCTGTCGATGCCGCCCACGCCCTGGCCCGCGCCCCAGATGTCCTTCCAGGGCTTGGCGCGGCCGCTGCCGAAGTTGGACGCGCCGCTGTCGGGCGCCGGCAGGTTGGCCGGATCCAGGCCGGCGGCGACGACGCTGGCTTTCAGATAGTTGCCGGGGATGCCGGTGAAGAACGGCGTGTACAGCACGTCCGAGGCGCTGGCATCGACGATGGCGGATTTGTAGCCCTCACTGGCGTTGGCTTCCTCGCTGGCGATGAAGCGCGTGCCCATGTAGGCGAAGTCCGCGCCCATGGCCTGCGCCGCCAGCACGTGTTCGCCGGTGGTGATGGCGCCGGACAGGATCAGCGGGCCATCATAGAAGCGGCGCACCTCGGACAGCAGCGCGAAGGGGCTGAGCGTGCCGGCGTGGCCGCCCGCGCCCGCGCAGACCAGGATCAGGCCGTCCACGCCGGCTTCCAGCGCCTTTTCGGCGTGACGCAGCGTGGTGACGTCATGGAAGACCTTGCCGCCCCAGTCGTGGATGCCCTTCACCAGGTCGCCCGGTGCGCGCAGGCTGGTGATGATCAGTGGCACGCGGTGGCTGGCGCAGACGGCCAGGTCCTGTTCCAGGCGGTCGTTGGACTGGTGGATGATCTGATTGACCGCGTAGGGCGCGACCTTGGCGCCCGGATGGGCCTCGCGGTACGAGGCCAGCCCGGCCTGGATTTCGTCCAGCCAGTCGTTCAGAAGGCTTTGGGGGCGCGCGTTCAGCGCCGGAAAGGAGCCGATCACGCCGCTGGTGCATTGCGCCAGCACCAGTTTGGGATTGGACACGATGAACATCGGGGCGCTGATGACCGGCAGGGACATCTGGCCATACAAATCAGTCACGAGAGGATGGGGCATGGTGTCTACGCGTGCGTTCATGGGTCAGGATGGGGAGCGCGCGGGGCCGTGGAACAAACCGCTTGAGCCCTGCCGCAGGCTGTGCCTATAATTACCTACCGACCGTCCGGTAATTAATTAATCCTTATTTAACGGCATGCGCCGAGCCGCTGTCAATCGAGGTTCGCTCGCGTCCTGATGGGCGGGCGCCGCCCCGATTTCAGCGCGGATCGCAAGCGCGATCCCGGCCGCAGTCCCAGCCGCAACTTCTGTCCAATCGCAGTCCCAACAGGCCCTGTCATGGCGCATACCGCTCCCCCCGCCCAGAAGCGCGCCCGCGCGGGCCGGCCGCCCACGCTGGCGGCGCCACGCGAACGCATCCTGGAAGAAGCCGCCAAGCTGTTCGCGCATAGCGGCTACGACGGCAGTTCGGTGGCCGACCTCGCGGCGGCGCTGGGCGTGTCCAAGGCCGCCATCTATCACTACTTCACCACTAAGCAGGACATCTACGACGCCATCATCCTGGCGGTGCTGGAAGGCCTGACGCGGCATGTCGGCCAGGCGTTGGACCAGGCGGCGAGCCCGGCCGAGCGGCTGCGCGCCTTCATGCTGGGCCATGCGCGCTATTTCGAACGGCACCACGCCGAATTCGTCACCATGCTGATCGGCTATTCCGGCATGGCGCTGCCCGAGCGCGAGGACGCCGCGCGCCTGCGCGACGGCTACGAGAAGCGCCTGCGCGCAGTGATCGCGCAAGGCGTGGCCGAGGGCGTGTTCCGGCCGCTGGACGTGGCGGCCACCGGCCGCGCGGTGCTGTCCATGCTGAACTGGATGGTGCGCTGGTACAAACCCGGCATGGGCGATGACGCCGAAACCATCGCCGCCGGCTATTACGAATTACTGGTCGGCGGCATGCGCGCCTGAGCGCCGCCGCCCACCCGGACCCCTGGAAGAGACCCTGATCATGGCCCTGGACACCGAAACCCTGACCCTGTTGCTGGACGCCGTGCGCCGTTTCGTGCACGAACGCCTGATCCCCGCCGAGGACGAACTGGCCGCCAGCGGCCAGGTGCCGCCGGACATCGTGCGTGAAATGCGCGAGCTGGGCCTGTTCGGCCTGTCGATCGCGCCCGAGCATGGCGGCCTGGGCCTGAACATGGAAGAAGAGGTGCGGGTCGTGTTCGAGCTGGGCCAGACCTCGCCCGCCTTCCGCTCGCTGGCCGGCACCAACATCGGCATCGGCTCGCAGGCCATCGTGCTGGCCGGCACCGACGAGCAGCGCGCGCGCTACCTGCCCAGGCTGGCCAGCGGCGAGCTGATCGGCTCCTTCGCGCTGACCGAGCCGGACGCCGGCTCCGACGCCATGGCGCTGCGCGTCTCGGCCGAGCGCGATGGCGACCACTACGTGCTCAACGGCACCAAGCGCTACATCACCAACGCGCCCATCGCCGGCCTGTTCTCGGTCATGGCGCGCACCGCGCCCGAGCGCCGCGCCGCGTCGATCTCCTGCTTCCTGGTCGAGGCGGGCACGCCCGGCCTGTCCATCGGCCGGCCCGACAAGAAAATGGGTCAGTCCGGCGCGCTGACCAGCGACGTGGTGTTCGACAACTGCCGCGTGCCCGCCAGCGCGCTGCTGGGCGGCGAGGAAGGCAACGGTTTCCGCACCTCCATGCGGGTGCTGGACAAGGGCCGGCTGCACATCTCCGCGCTGTGCGTGGGCATTGCCGACCGTCTGTTGCGTGACGCGGTGAAGTACGCCATCGACCGCAAGCAGTTCGGCCAGCCCATCGCGGAATTCCAGCTGATCCAGGCCATGATCGCCGACAGCCAGGCCGAGCTGTACGCGGCGCGCTGCATGGTGCTGGACGCGGCGCGCATGCGCGACCGCGGCGAGAACACCACCATGCAGGCGGCCTGCTGCAAGCTCTATGCCACCGAGATGGTGGGCCGCGTGGCCGACCGCGCGGTGCAGATCCACGGCGGCGCCGGCTATATGTCCGAGTACGCGGTCGAGCGCTTTTACCGCGACGTGCGCCTGTTCCGCATCTTCGAGGGCACCTCGCAGATCCAGCAGCTGGTGATCGCGCGCGAGACCATCAAGGCCCATTCCTGAACTTGCGGCGATCCTGGCGCGGGGCGGCGGGCGGATGCGCCGGCGGTCCGGCCAGCGTCCGTCGCGTCGACAGGTCCCGGCCGCCGCGTCCCGTCGATGCCGGCTAAAGGCTAATATCCAGCAGTGTGCTGTGCCGTAGGTACGTTCGCATGACGAAATTCATCCATAGACGTCAGGGCTAGGCGCAAACCGCAGCGATACCCGAAGGTATCGCGAGGATTTGCAACGACGCCATGGCGGCTAGGGGTGGATTTCGTGCGGGCGTATCTGCGGGACAGCACACTAGCCCGACGACGAATCGCAAGGCGGCGCGGCGCGAGCGCCGGCCAGCCGCCGGCATGACGGAATCCCCGCCCGGCCCGCAGTGCAGCGCGGACCGGACGTTTTCATTTTTGAATGAGCGTAGAGATCAGATGTCGCAACGTCCCGCCCCTCTCACCGGCATCCGCGTGCTGGACCTGACCCGCGTGCTGGCCGGCCCCTGGTGTACCCAGAACCTGGCCGACCTCGGCGCCGAAGTCATCAAGATCGAACGCCCGGGATCGGGCGACGACACCCGCGCCTGGGGGCCTCCGTACCTGAAGGATGCGGCCGGCAACGACACCAGCGAGGCGGCCTACTACCTGTCGGCCAACCGCAACAAGCTGTCGGTGGCGCTGGACATCGCCTCGCCGCGCGGCGCCGAGCTGGTGCGCGAGCTGGCGCTGCAAAGCGACATCCTGGTCGAGAACTTCAAGGTCGGCGGCCTGGCCAAGTACGGGCTGGACTACGACAGCCTGAAGGAACTGAATCCGCGCCTGATCTACTGCTCCATCACCGGCTTCGGCCAGACCGGCCCCTATGCCAGCCGCCCCGGCTATGACTTCATGATCCAGGGCATGGGCGGCTTGATGAGCATCACCGGCGAACGCGACGACCTGCCCGGCGGCGGTCCGCAGAAGGCGGGCGTGGCGGTGGCCGACCTGATGACCGGCATGTATTCCACCGTCGGCATCCTGGCGGCGCTGCACGAGCGCAGCAGGAGCGGCCTGGGCCAGCACGTGGACATGGCGCTGCTGGACTGCCAGGTGGCCATGCTGGCCAACCAGAACCTGAACTACATGACCTCTGGCAAGGCGCCGCGCCGCGCCGGCAACGCGCACCAGAACCTGGTGCCCTATCAGGTCTTCGCCGCCAGCGATGGCCACCTGATCGTGGCCGTGGGCAACGACAGCCAGTTCCGCAATTACTGTGGCGTCATCGGCCTGCCCGAGCTGTCCGCCGATCCGCGCTTCTCGACCAATCCGCAGCGCGTGAAGAACCGCGAGGAACTGGTGCCGCTGCTGGCCGAGCGCATGGCCACGGGCGCGCGCGACCACTGGCTGGCCGCGCTGGAAGGCGTGGGCGTGCCGGCCGGTCCGATCAACACGCTGGACCAGGTCTACGAAGATCCGCAGGTGCTGGCGCGCGGCATGAAGCGCGAGCTGCCGCATCCGGCCGCCGGCAAGGTGCCCATGGCCGCCAGCCCGCTGAAGCTGTCCGGCAGCCCTGTCGAGTACCACCGCGCCCCGCCCATGCTGGGCGAGCACACGGCGCAGGTGCTGTCCGAGAAGCTGGGCCTGTCGGCCGATGAAATCCAGGCGCTGGCGCAGGGCCAGGCCTGACATTCCCGCGCGGCCGCGTCGCGGGCATCCTGCATGCCCGGCGCGGCGCGCGGCGGTCATGGTCCCCGCCGCAATCCATCCACATATCCAATCACCCAGATCGTCCATATAGAGGCAGGAGAGCGTTCATGAAGGAGATTCAAACCATCGGCGTCGTGGGCGCCGGGGCCATGGGGCGCGGCATCGCGCAGATCGCGGCGCAGGCCGGGTTGCGCGTGCGCCTGTACGACACCAGCGCGGAAGCTGTTGCGTCGGCGCGCGAAGCGCTGCGCCAGACCTGGGACAAGCTGGCGCAGAAGGGCAAGCTCGGCGCCGCCGACGCCCAGGCCGCGCTCGAGCGCGTGGTCGCGGCCGGCGCGCTGTCCGACATGGCGGACTGCCAGTTGGTGGTCGAGGCCATCGTCGAGCGCCTGGACGTCAAGCGCGACCTGTTCGCGGCGCTGGAAGGCGTGGTGGCCGAGGACTGCATCCTGGCTTCGAACACGTCCTCGCTGTCCATCACCGCCATCGCTGCGGCCTGCAAGCGCCCGCAGCGCGTGGCCGGTTATCACTTCTTCAACCCGGTGGCGCTGATGAAGGTGGTGGAAGTGATCGACGGCCTGCGCAGCGCGCCGGAAGTCGGCGACGCGCTGGCCGAGCTGGCCCGACGCATGGGCCACACGCCGGTGCGCGCCAAGGACATGCCCGGCTTCATCGTCAACCATGCCGGTCGCGGCATGAATACCGAAGGCCTGCGCGTGGCGCAGGAGGCCGTGGCCAGCTTCGCCCAGGTCGACGCCATCATGCGCGAGCAGGCCGGTTTCCGCATGGGCCCGTTCGAGCTGCTGGACCTGACCGCGCTGGACGTGTCGCATCCGGTGATGGAATCCATCTACCGCCAGTTCTACGACGAGACGCGCTTCCGTCCCTCGCCCATCACCGCCGTGCGCCTGGCCGGCGGCCTGATCGGCCGCAAGGCCGGCGAAGGCTTCTACACCTATGTCGACGGCCAGAAGCAGGTGCCGGCCGAAACGCCCGCGCCGGCCCTGCCGCAGAACCTGAAGATCTGGGTCAGCCCCAAGCATCCCGAAGGCTATGCGCGCGCCACCGCGCTGCTGGAAAAGCTGGGCGCACCGCTGATCTCCGGCTCCACGCCGGCGGCCGACGCGCTCATCATCGTCACGCCTTACGGCGAGGACGTGTCCACCGCCGTCTCGGCGCAGGGCCTGGATCCGGCCCGCAGCGTGGGCCTGGACACGCTGTACGCGCTGGACGGCGCCAAGCGCCGCAGCCTGATGCTGTCGCCGGCCACGCAACCGCAGTGGCGCGACGCGGCCCATGCCGCGCTGGCCGCCGACGGCGTGCCGGTCACCGTGATCCAGGATTCGCCGGGCTTCGTCGCGCAGCGCATCGTGGCCACCATCGTCAACATCGCCTGCGACATCGCGCAGCAGCAGATCGCCACGCCGGAGGACATCGATCGCGCCGTGACGCTGGGCCTGGGCTATCCGACGGGTCCGCTGGCGCTGGGCGACGCGCTGGGCGCGACGCGCATCCTGGAAGTGCTCAAGAACATCGAGCGCGTCACCGGCGACCAGCGCTATCGTCCCAGCCTGTGGCTGCAACGCCGCGTGCAACTGGGCATGTCGCTGCTGGAGCCGGCGGCGGCCTGATGGGCAGCGCATCGGCCCGCGCGCGCAAGCACGGGTCGATGCAACGAGGCGCCTGCACCGCGCCCGCGCGGGAAAGGACGTCGGCATTGTCGCGATTGACGCCGATGGCTTCCGGCGCCTGCCCACGAAAAAGCCCCTTGGTATTCCAAGGGGCTTTTTGTCGTGCCGAGGGGGCGGATCAGAGGATCACTTGGCCGCGTCCACCATGTATTGCACGGCCGCGCGGATATCTTCTTCGGTGGCGGTGGCCGCGCCGCCCTTGGGCGGCATGGGCGGCTTGCCCTGCATGGCGATCTTCACCATCGCGTCCATGCCGGTCTTGATGTAGGGCTCCCAGGCGGCCTTGTCGCCGAACTTGGGCGCGTTGGCCACGCCGGTGGCGTGACAGGCGAAGCAGACGCTCTTGTAGAGCTTTTCGCCGGCCGGGTTGACGGCGGCCTGTTGCGGCGCGGGCGCAGCAGCGGCGGGGGCGGGCGCTGCGGCTGCGGGAGCCGCGACGGCCGGGGCGGCCGCGGCAGGAGCCGGCGCGGCGGGGGCCGGAGCAGCAGCGGCCGGAGCAGCGGCTTCTTCCTTCTTCGCGCCTTCCTCGGCCGGCGCGGCCGGTTCGGGCAGCGAGGCGCCGGACTTGTTGGCCATGTAGACCACGGCGCGCGCCACTTCGTAGTCGCTCAGCGTGGGATTGCCGCCCTTGGCGGGCATGCCGCCCTTGCCATGCAGCGCGACGTTCAGCAGGGACTCGTAGCCGGCCTTGATGAAAGGCGCCCAGGCGGCGTTGTCGCCGATCTTGGGAGCGCCCGCCACGCCGGCGGTATGACAGGCCGTACAGACGGCGGCGAAGACCTGTTCTCCGGTCTTGAAGACCTTGGGCGCGTTGGCGTCGACCAGCTCGAAGCCGGCGACCGGGGCAATGCGCTTGGTGACGGCTTCAGGCGTCAGGGTGTCCGAGCCGGCGCCGACCTTGGTGCCGGAGACGACCATGTTCACCAGTAGGATGATGATCCCGATCGGCACCACGAACGCCAGTATGGCCGTGACGATCAGTTGCTTGGGGGTCTTGATGGGGGAGGAATGCTCTTCTATGTGTTCCTGCTGGTTGCTCATGACCAAATCCTGCAAACGGGTACCGGGGCGCCTGGTGGCGGCAACAGAGAAAGATCAGTACTGCACATTCGGGCGGCGAACAGCGGATCGCCCAGCAAGCAAACGCTGGATTATATAACGGTGTCATGGACGCCCGTCCAATGGATCGGGCCGGGTTTTCGAGCAGTTTGCGCGGGGATTTGATCTATTTCATGCACGCTGCTCAAACTTGGGTACAATACCGCCTCCCTTGCGCTGCGCCCGTAGTTCAATGGATAGAATGAGAGTTTCCGAAGCTCTTGATACAGGTTCGATTCCTGTCGGGCGCGCCATCAAATCAAGCACTTGTGTTTTTTTGGGCCCGTTTTGGGCCCAAACCACACCAATTAGTGCCAGTTCTTTGCACCTTGTTTAAGGTTCCGGCGGCTCCACATGCTCGGCGTACAAGGCAGCCATCTTCGCCTTTTCTCGCTGGTTGGATTCGCCATCAATCCACTTGGAATAGACGCGGAAGAACATCTGCGCATTCTTGTGGCCCATCTGCCGAGATAGATATCCCGGGTTCATCCCAGCGTGCAGTCCAAGCGTTGCAAACGTGTGCCGGGTTTGGCGGGCGTCCCGATCCCGGATGCCCAAGGCGGATAGCGTCGGGCGCCACACCTTTTGCACCGCATCCGCCGTGTCGACGAATGGCTCCCCTTTCAGAGGATTCAGGAAGACATGTCCTCGAGGTTGGTACGTCAATTGCTTCTGACGTCTGAGCGCTTCCAATGCTGGGCCCTGCAGATCCACGTCGCGTGACTTGTATGTCTTGGTCGATTTGTCGTGACGCCTTACGCGCGCTTGGTCGATGCGGATCTGCTCCCTGGATAGGTCCACGCGTGTCCATTGCAGAGCAATTTGCTCGGACGGCCGAACGCCCGTGAAGAACGCCACTTCAAAGTAGTTCCGCCAGCTCTCGCCGTAGTGTCTCTCAATGTGTTGGATAACCTGGAGCACCTCCGACATGAGCAGAGGATCGGGTTCGGGATCTTGGCCCTTTCGGCTCTCAATCTCCTGCGTAATGTTCTCCGGCACTTTCCCCATCTTGAACGCCAGGGCCCAAATCTGGCGGGCTGGCGTCATCACGTTGTTGAACGTCTTGGCGGCTACGCGCGGGAAATCGGCGACGTCCATCGCGAATTCTTCGTAGGTAATCTCCGCCATCGGGCGATTGCCATATAACGGGCGCCAGCGCGCGTTCAGCAGGTTCGCGTATTCGCTCAGTGTCGTTGGCGCCTTGTGGCTGATGAGCTTCAGCCACATGTCAGCCATTTCGTTGAAGGTGACTGCTTGAGCTGCTACCTCATTCTTCGGGATGTTTGGGGACTCAGGGAAGTAGCGGGCAAAGTCGTCCCAGGTGAAAACGCCTAGCTCAATTGCTTGAAGGATCTCAATGCGCATGCGTGCAGCGGCGCGCATGTTGGCTGCGGTAGGCCGCAGAGCTACGCGTTCGCGGTAGCGGCGGTCGTTCCAGCGGAAGTCGATTCGGAGCGACGCCGACCGCGCGTGGATCCCTTCGAGGTGCTCTTTGCTACCCATTCGTCGTAGGCTTCCAAGTTGATGTGTTGTCGGTTGTCCTGCGACCACTTCCAGTGTCGCCCTTCGATTAGGTGGCCGGCGCGGATCAGGTGGCGGAACGAGTCGATGGAGCGGCCTGTATATTCACTTGCCTTCTCCAGCATTACCCATCTGACCAGGCGGTGCTTTAGGTTCATGTTTGCCTCTCGTTGGTGTAGGCGTGCGGGTTCGCCGCACGAACCAAGGTCGTGCGAGCTGGGGGCCGGCCGGGAGTTGAGTAGTCAGGAACGCGGAGGAAATTCGGGAACTGCGTCACCGGACGCTGCGTCCCAGCCCCACCATCGCCCGGGATAGGTCTGGTCGTAGTGCGCGACCTTGGCCTTCTTTCGTTCCAAGTAATCCGGATCTGTCATGCCCCAGACTTCCATCGGTAGGGGCGTCCCTCCGGCGTCCTTGAGCCAGAAGTCGGGGAAGACTTCTTCCTGGCCGGCGTCGAAGCGCAGCGGTTTTTCAAAGCGCCGTTGTTCGGCTACAAGGCCAGCGACGACCACGCCCTCGTACCCCGAGTCGATCGGGATCCATTGCGGCGTGACATGCATGACGGCGACGTCAACCAGTTGCGCTTGAACTGCACCGCGAGCGGGGACAGGAACATCAGTTTGAGCGATCGCGACGAGACGCCCACCAGCCATCCAAGAATTCAGCTCATGCTTGTAGCGCTGACCCAGTGTTGCCCAGAGTTCAGGCGACATCGGTAGGTGAGGAATTCCGTGAAAGCCCGCGATCGGCAGCTTCGAACCGGCTTCCATGCCTTCCTGATATTGGGCGAGGGGGGCAACAACGACGAGGCGTCGTCGCTGATTCATAGCTTCGAGGGACTTGGCGCCATTCAAGTCGGCCTGGCGTCCAGCGGACGGCGCAGCAACCAAGAGGTTGCTCGCCAAGCGAACGCGGCCCGCGTAGGTCGACGATGCAACCTGCTGTAGGTAATAGTGGATTACGCCGATGGACCGCTTGTCCTGCATCGCCGGGGACCAGGTGTGAAGTCCCGCCTGCGTCCACAAGTAGTGCAACAGACCAAGCAGCGTCATACTCGACTGGCCAGAGCGCGGGCGCTTCGCTGATTGGGGCGGCTTGGATTCCGGCGTTGCGCTGTCTTCCTCCGGCGCTGAGGTCGGTCTCTGTTGCAGCCCGACCTTGAGTTTGATCTTCGTCGTGCCGTCGTCGAGTTCTTGGACAACCCCTTTCCGATAGGCCCCCAACCCTGACAAGCCAGGATCTACGCCATAGAAGATGCAGTCTTCCGCATGTTCTACGCCGGTATGCGGAAACCGCGCCAGATGGAATCGATCCGAGTTGGCTCGGCTATGTATAGACAGCCGCTTATCACCAGGCCCGAGGCAACAACACCGGACGACGCCTTTGCCGTGCGCCATCAGAAGGGTGCGCTTCCATGCCGCGCTGTGTTCTTGGTTCGTTTGAAATTCGGGGCTGTAGTGGCGAGTGACGTCGCCCAGGCGGATCTCGATTTGATGGAGTTTTCGGTCCATGGCGCCTCTGCGTTACTTGGCTTCTTGCCCAATTGTCGGCTCCGCTGTTTCGGCGGAGCGTGGCGAATCCGTGTCCTTGGCCTGGCTAGAGTTGAAGGGAGCTACGCTTTCCGTGAAACTGCGAGGAAGGTTGACGGTGCGATCTGTGCACATGTATACGCCGCAGACGACCAAACCGATAACGGCAGTTAGCCGCAAGAAACGGGCCGCAAGTCGTCCGTCTTCGGTCAATGCGGTACCGACCGTAATGTGACTCACGATAAGGGCCAGCACGCAAAGGATGAGTCCGGAGGCTATCAAGTTTGTGTCTCCATCAGTGCGCTCGGTGGCGAAGATCGCGCGCTTGGCCTCACGTGTAAGTGGAGGCGCTGATTCTCATTGAACGTGAGTCCGGCTATCGGTGCCCACGAAGGGCTTCTCCCAACAGCATTACGCAATAGAGCGGCACCCCCAGCACCAAGCTGATTACTGGTGCCACAACAACTATTGCTGTGAGCTTCTGGTAGACATTCAAGTCGGAGACCTTGGTGAAGGTGCTTAACAGACCTCCGGCGGCTAGCAGTGCAATGAACAGTGCAACCAGGGCGATCGCATATATCTTCCATTGCCCGACGAGGTTCGTGGGATCTTCAGAGGAAAGCAGTACGCCGCAACACCAGGCGATCGTTGCCACGGCGACCACGTTAAGAGCTGCAGCTCCCCAAAAGCTTCCTCCAAATGAAAACCAGCGGAGCAATGTGCTCCAGTTGTCTAGAACCCAGCCTATTGCCGCAAGAGTGGTGATCGCGATTAGAGCTACGACGCCGACCTGGTAGGCCACGCGGCGACCGACTTTCGCCACGCCGGCAGGCTTGGTGTTTTTCTCGTCCATCTGATGGTTCCTAGATTGTGAGCTTTGAGCAATGACGGTGTTGTTCGTCCAGCACATTGTCCGGCCCATTTATCCGGGCCCTTGGCAGCATCGGAATCGGAGCACTTCGCGGTGCCGCGTTTAGCGGCTAAACAGTGCTTGGTGACAAGTGCCGATTCGGATGCCGTCCGCGAGATACATCGACGCGGATGGCTTCCTGCCGACTTGCACGGCGCACGCCAGTTGGCCTGGCGCGGTCTTCGCCCGAACCCGTTACTCGCCACGGGGGGCATGCTGATCTTGCTTGGGCGCTCGTTCCCGGGGCTACGGACGCGCGAAGCGTCGTCTTCACCGGAAGCGGTGCCAGGGGACCCTTCGAGTCGCATCCTCTGCACCACGAGATTGCTATACATACCGGCTTTTGCACTGACGATTACCCGGTTTTTGTTGTTTTCTCTTCCCCGATAGGCCAGCGGACTTCACGGGCCGCAGGTATGCACAGCAATTCTTGCCACTTGTTTTTGTCCCTGGGGCCTTCAATCGTCGTGGCTGTCTCCCCCTATGCGGCACCAGGTGGTGCGCGCAGGACCTACTTCTATGTCGGATTGTGAAAGAGCAAGACCGAAAATTGCTTCGGCACCAAAAATATAACGGAAGTCATAAAATAGCGCAATACTGTAGTTATAAAAATAGGAATATTCAGTATCGTAAATCTTATTTGCTTACTTTTTGCGCAAAGCGAAACAACGAAGGTACTATCGCGAGCTTTCCCCTACTGGGTGAGAGCCGAGGGACAGGATTCGTGGGCAGCCCGCGCGGAAATCGCGGGCGAGCGGGTGCCTTGCAACTACGCGGTTCTTTTGGTTTCCATTGCGCCTGCAATGAAATCAGCCAGCCGTAGGTCCAGCTCATTGCGTTTGGCGGGAGACAGGGCTTCGAAGTCTGCCAGGCGCGCAACCTTGAAGGGCCAGTAGCCCTCCAGCTGATCCAGTGATTTCGATTCCTCGCCATAGACCAGCCAATTCGTGGTGACGCTGAGCGCCTTGGCGATCTCTGCGATATGGCGCGTTGCTCCACCGCGCTCGATCTTGGCGATCGCGGCTTGTGTGAGGTTGGCCAGGTCCGCAAGCTGTTCCTGCGTTAGGCGCAGTTGCTTGCGCCTTTCTTTGATCCGAGCCGAGATCGCCATTTGATTCATGCGCGCAGCCTATTCTTGCAGTACTAGCGCGTCAAAAACTCTAGTAATAAAATTCCTTTGACCAAAAAATAACTCTAGTTATAAAATGATCTCTATGCCTGACTCCACTGAAGAACTCGGACCATCCCACACGGCCTTGCGCAAGGCAATTGCCCTCGCAGGCGGGACGCAGGAAGCGCTGGCCCGCATCTTGGGTGTGACGCAGCCAGCCGTCAACAAGATGCTCAAGAGCAAAGCTCCCCTGGGGACGACTCACTGTGTCCGCCTGTTCAAAGAGCTGGGGATTCCTCGCGAGGAGCTGAGGCCTACTGACTACTGGGACGTTTGGCCTGATCTGCCAAACCCGCACACACCGCAGCAGCACGAACCCTGATTGTGTTTAGCGGCTAAATCCTGCAGAGGTGGGTCGCTCAACATCATCTTCCTAGAGGCAATGATGAAGACACTTGTGATCGCAAACGGCAAGGGTGGCGTGGGTAAAACCACGGATGCTGCCCACATCGGATTCCACGCGGCCGATCGAGGCCTCAAAACACTGGTCGTCGATCTTGATACTGGCAACTTGTCGAAGACCATGCGTCACCATCGATTGGAGATCTCGGCCAGTACGCTCTTCGTGGATGAGCCGCCGCACGTGCCCAGTTTCGACCAGACACTGAGCCTGCTACACGCTGATCGCCTCATGGCGAATGTCATCTACATGGATCTCGAGCGAGCCTGCGCGAATTTCCGGGTAAACCTTGACCTTTTCGCACGACAGGGCGTGGATCTCTGCGTGATTGATACGCCGGCGAACATCGGTATAGCAACCATTACAGCCCTGCGTTGCGCCGACGCGGTGATCAGTCCCGTTGAAATGGAGGACTACAGCATCGAAGGCATCAAGGACATGATCCGTGTGATCGCCGGCGCCAAGCAGCAAAATTCTAGATTGCAGTTCCTGGGTCTCGTTGCGAATCGAGTGGATCGGCGTAATCCTCGCCACCTTCGTCATCTGCAGGAAGTGCAGGCTGCCCACAGCAAGCTCATGGCGCCAGTCGTCGTCGGTCTCCGCACCAGCGTCGCCGAAGCCTTGGCAGCTGGCGAGCCCGTCTGGAAGAGCAGGAAGACGACGGCTCGTGCCGCTGGCGCCGAAATGCGAGCGCTCGGCGAGCACGTCCTAGGCGTGATGGGAGTTGCCAAATGAAGGTAGAACTCGGGCAAGGCGGACGCGGCGGCCTCGATTTGGAAGGTCTGGGTGACCTGGCCGCCCTACTGGATGGGCCACAGCCGAACGGCGGATACAAGATCTATCCTGTAGCTCGGATCCACCTCGGTGAAAACGTCCGTAGCGGCAACAACCCCGGCCTGAAAGCGGAGAGCATCACGGAAATGGCCGAATCGATCCGCGCTCGCGCGCAGGAAGGCAAGCGGGGCGTGTTGATTCCAATCTCACTTCGCCCGCACCCCACGATTGCTGGGGACTTCCTCGTCAACCACGGAGCCCGGCGCTACCTGGGCACCGTCGAGGCCGGCCTCCAGGGCATCCCCGCGCATGAGGACCCTGACTTTGACGACTTCGATCAGGTCCTCGAGAACATCCAGCGTGAACCGCTCACCGGCCGCGAAATGGCGGATTTCATCGGCGGAAAGCTCTCGACCGGGATGTCGCAGGCGGACATTGCCGCAAAGATGGGCAAATCGAAGGCATGGGTGAGTATGCATGTGGCGATGTTGAGCCTGCCGGAGCCTGTGGCCGAGGCGGTCGCGAACGGGAAGGTGACGGACGTCACGCTGGCAAAGGAACTCGTCGTCGCTCATGCTGCCGCCCCTGAAGCCGTGGAGCAGTTCCTGGAATCTTCCGAAGGGAAGATCAACAGGTCGCAGGTTAAGAAGCTGCGCGAGGTCACCAAGGCGAGCGATGCGAATCCGCGGGTGCAGAAGCCAGCCAAGCGCGCCCACGAACCCGCGGCGCCGGCGAAGGAAGCAGATCCTGAATCCGAAGCGCTAGATCGACTATTGACAATCGCCCGGCGCGACACGCCGCAGAGCAAGCGTGTGGCCGACTTTCTGCTGGCCTGGTGGAACGCGGCGAGCTGCGGTGGGTTCGATCTGACAGATTTCTGGGCGGTCGACACCGAAATCGGCGACGACATGATGCTTGTTATAGGTCTCATGCGTAGTCGACACGGCCAATACCCCGACCAGTATGGCGAACAGATCCATGAGCGCTTCAAGGAACTCGTGAAGCTCTGGAGGCCGAAGCTGCAGGATTAGCAATCACGGCGTGACATTTAGCGGCTAAACCGCTTTCAACCTCGAACTCTGGAAGTGACATGAACAAAGCACTTGCGAAAATCGAAGCGCAGATCAAGAAGCTTGAGCAAAAGCGCGACCATCTGAAGGTCGCAGGGCGAGCCGAACAACTCAAGATCATCGTCCAATCGATGCGCGAAAACTCCATATCCCCCGAGGAAATCCACGCCGCATACCGGCCGGCCGGCCCGGCGAAGGCGCGTGCCGCAGATGCTGCGGTGCGCAAGCAGCGGCCTCCGGTCCAGCCCAAGTATCGCCATCCGCAAACCGGGGAAACCTGGAGCGGGCGCGGCAAGCCTCCGCGTTGGCTTGCGGCGGAAGAGCGTGGCGGTGCCCGGCGCGACCAATTTGCGATCGCCAGCAGGGAACTCGTCGCTCAGGCCGCGTAGCTGCATGACGCCCTTTGCGCCAGTGCGGCCTCGATCGCCGCCTGGCAGTATCCTCTACTCAGGAGAGCCTTGATGAACGTCCAATTGATACAGGACTACCTTCTCGTAGTCTTTGTCATATGCAGCTGTCTGATTGGTGTGATTTGGTACCTCGCCGAGAAGGGCATATTGTCGTCCAGCGAAATGTCGAAGTGGATTCTATACGCGTGCGCCGGCCTCCTCGTGCCAGCCCTGGCGTGGTTCGCGATGGTGAAGCTGTTTCCAGATTGACGCGTGGCGACTGCGGGAAAGATGCCGCACACGCCATGCTGGCTGCGCCCTCTCCACTGCGGTAAAATGTACACCTCAGCATTGCGGAGGCAACCATGCAATTTGACCCTGCGCTGCGCGATCGTCAGCGGGCCCTCGACATCGCGGTTGGTAACCAGCGCCTCGAAGGCCTTGAGCCGGACCCCCGAACTATTGCCGAGCTGGGCCAGGTCGTTCGCGGCGAGATGACAATCGAAGAAGTGCTTGAGAGTACCCGACGGCGAATCGTCGAAGGGGATCTCCACGAAATGCCGGCCAAGTGAGCCGGCATTTTTTTTGATCGCTCGTGGAGTAAATACGTGGCGAAGTATCCTGCGCACGCACAAGATCCCTACATTGACCCGAATTCGGGAATTCTCCGGAATCGGCTCGGGATCACAGACCAGGTCAAGCTGGATGAGGCCGAGACGGCTCTCTCCGTAATTCGGTCGTATGAAATGGCGCGTAACCCAGTGCCTGGCCGATTCGACCTGGCGCATCTCCAAGCCATCCATCACAGACTATTTGCCGATGTGTACGAATGGGCCGGGCAACTTCGAACAGTCGATATCTCCAAGGGCAATACCCGCTTCGCAAGCCACGAGCAGATTGAGAGCTATGCGCCGGAAATCATCCGGCCGCTTCACCGCGAACAATTGCTCCGTGGCCTGGACGTCGACACCTTCTGCCAACGAGCCGGTTTCTACCTTGGTGAACTCAACGTCCTCCACCCGTTCCGCGAAGGGAATGGTCGCTCCACGCGTGAATTCATCGGCCATGTGGCGCGCGACGCCGGCTATGTAATCGACTGGGGGGGGATGGCACGCAAGGACATGATCCAGGCGGCGATCGACGCCTACGAGGGGAGCTCGACGCGGTTGGAGCGACTTATACGCGCCCACATTACCGACCTCGAGCAAGAGCACGCGCGCGACCTCGGCAGAGTGGTGGCCGGTGAGAAGGTCCAGTTCGACGCGCCGGCGCCAGGCCAGTCGTATGAGGGTTTGATCGTAGGATGCACTGAGCGCTATGTGGTGCAGGCTCAAGGCGATCACATGGTGCTGCACGCGCGCCACGCGCTGTTGAACTCGCAGGACCTTGTCGACGGCCAGGTCATGAGCATCCGCTATCCACATGGCGGTGTGGGCATTGTTGATGGTGGAGCAGGGCGCCAGGTCGAGAAGAGCACGCAGCTCGAAAATGATCGCGCCAAGGGGCGAGACCTGGAGCGCTAAACGGACGGGAAGAAGCGGACCCATGGATATGTGGATGCTCCCTCCGGGACCATCCGGCTCGCGCAGCTCGGCCCGTGGACAACGCTATGGACAGCCGGATGGACAAGCTCTGCTTGCCCACGCGCCTGCCCACAGAGTTGCCCACCGGCTCCCCGGATTGCACCCACATACCCACCGGCCCCCACGCAGGCGCCAGTAAGAGATAGAACTTCCAAACATCTACGCCGTAGGCGACTTCCGCCGGCCGCGCGGCTGACCTCTTTCAAGATCAATGCCGAAATCGATAGCGGCACATGCCAGTGCCAGCATGCGCGGAAGATCGCCCTCTTTGGCCAGGAAATTGGCGTACGTAGCGCGGCAAACGCCGAGCGAGGCAGCAGCGCTCGCATACGTGTAGCCATGGCGCTGTTGCCATGCCCGCAATTCAGCGGCAATCATCACCATCCCTCTCTGTGCAGCAGCGCGTGGCCAACGTGCTTGGCCCACCAGTCAATCCAGTCTGGCAAGACAGTTTCGGGCACGTCATACCGCAGAGCGGCCCAGGCGGGTTCGGGGGCAATGCCATTTTCCGGGAGCGGCGTGGGGGAGTGCACGTGTATCCACTCCCACATTCGACGGCTGGTCTTGGCGTTGAGAGACACCGCCAAGACAGCAATGGGACAGCCTTCGTTCAAGAGCTGGAAACTCGCGGCACTGGCATTGATTTCGCCGCGCACCGCATATCCGCTCCTTCGACTGTTGGCCCATCCCTGGCCTGTCTGCAAGACGGGCAAGAGCGTGCGATCGATGATGCCTGCCTGCTCAACAGCGTCGCAATCTTCTGGCCTGACGCGCTCGCGGATCTGATCATTGAGCGTGACGTAAAGGAGATAATTCATCGTGGCAGCAGCATCTGTATGGTATTCACGAGAGCAGGCTGACCAGCACGCGCAATGTCGCTGCCATGGTAGCGGCCATGGCCCGCCAGCGCGAGGCGCTGGAGGAATCGCATTGCCGCTGCATTCGAATCGGGTCCGATGTAGAGCACGTCGATCACGCCGCCAAACTGCGCGGCAGCCGCAAGGGCAGCATCTTCATCGTTGGGTTCGCCGTCGCTGATGACGAGAATGCGGCCGGGCGCGCGTTGAATCGCCGCAAGCAGCGCCCGATCTAGCGCAGTGCTACCGCCGGGCTGCGGCAAATTTTCGGCGCTGCTCAGGGGCGTCACGTGGCCCGCAAAAGCCATCAACTCGTGCCTGTCCGATAGGAGCGTTTGCGCGATGGCTTCACGCAGCACGGCGTGCTTCGTTCGGCCGCCCCAAGCGGGGCTTTCCATCGAGCCTGACACATCTGCGAGTACGACAGTCGGCCGATTGTTGACGCGAGCGATCCGCTCTTGCGAGCGCGCCACTTCGCCCGTATGGCGAGGCAGGCCGGCCGCTTTTGCGATCAGCCCCTGCAGCGGGTTTGCCAGTTGATTTTTCATTATGCGATGTGGGTATCGAGAGGGACTACGGCGGCCAGGCCGGCACAAAACTCGATTAGCTCGCGTCGGCGCTCGCGCAGCGCCGCGACAGTCGAAATCGTCGCGGCCATGGTGTCATAGTCTACGAGATGGGAACGCGAGTAGCGGTAGGGGCCCTCATTGATATAGACGCGCCGCCGGCCGCGGCTATACACATGTAGCAAGCTGATATCGGCGGGGGCTCGGCCCACCAGTTGACCGGCCTGCTCCAGCAGCATCGAATCTCGGTCTTGAAGCAAATCAGCTTTGAGCCGTGCCGCTGCCGCTTCATCACGCATCATGTCCAACATAGCGTTGCTGGCGGCTGGGCTGCGCTGCAGGGCCTCGATGCAGCAGGCCCTGGCAAGGCTTATGAGCTGATCATCCGTCAAGCCCGAGAAATCCAGATCATCCATCAGTGTCCCTTGCAATCTTGAGGGCTTCTTGCGTTGTGCCCATTGCCGTCGCATAGACGGCCCAAGCAGTGCCGTACACAGTAAGCAGCGCATCGGCTACCGCGTAGCGCTGCTTCAGAGTCACGCGGGCATAGCGGCCGCTGGGGTTGAGCATGGTGCGTACTATGTCACTGATGGCGGCGTTGCCCAGGCTATCAGCCAGGACAAGCAACTCGCCGGCCAGCCACCAGCCTGCAGACTTCTGCAATCCGGCGGCCACCGCTTCGCGGTCGGCGTCGCCCTCGCGCAGGCGGTTCTCGTAGCCGTGAATGATGCGGCTTACCCAATCCGGTGAAGCTTTGTCCTGGGAATGAATCATGACCGGCCCGTCCTATCAGTTGTTGAGAGTGTAGGGATAGATCTCGTCTTCGCCATCATCGCTCTGCGCGGGCCGCGCCGCAGCCGCGATGCGCATAGCTTCGCGGTCGATGTCAATTTCGCCCTGATTGTTGAGGATGACGTACTCCGCGTTGTCCACGAGTACGTCCGCCCATGTGCCATCGCCGCGTCTTAGAGCGTCTACATTGTCTGAGACGGTGTGCTGGGCGTCGCTTTCATTGATCAGTTCGTGAGCGAAGCAAATCCCATAAATGGCTTTGCCGGTTTCCGTGACTCTGCCCATCCTGTAGGCGTAGACCTTCGTCATTCCATTCTCCTTCCACTGTGACCCGCGGAGCGGTCGGATGCAATGATCCGTGAATTCAATATAGTCTAAAAATTAGACTGTCGCAATTCATTTTTCTGCCTGCCTGAACGTCTCTACATGAGCGGCTCTTGCGGTGGGTTTAGCCGCTAAACAAGGCCCTTGAGGTCGTCCTCGGCAATGGTGAGAAAAGCGGACCCGTGGATATGTGGATGCTCCCTCCGGGACCATCCGGCTCGCTACGCTCGGCCCATGGACAACCCTATGGACAGCCGGATGGACAAGCTCCGCTTGCCCACGCGCCTGCCCACAGGGTTGCCCACCGGCTCCCCGGATTGCACCCACATACCCACCGGCCCCCACGCAGGCGCCAGTAAGAAATAGAACTTCCAAACATGCACTTCGTCGGTAGCCAATCAGCTGATGTCGGAAGTCCGAGATACAGGACTTGGCAGCGTAGCGAGCCGACCGATGTACCCAGAGATGAAGCGTCGTAGTTGATTGACTGCGCCTAAATTTAGGCGCAAAATATGTTTAACAAGATGGCCATTGGGGCCGCTTGAACTTGGCTACACGGAGCCTGATATGCGTACGATCGAAATCTATTCGAAGGATGAGCAAGGCCTAATTTCGTTCCATGGCGAGCAAGGGTGGGACACGCGAGAAGAGGCCGTCGATTACTACTGTCAGTCGGGAGAGCGGACGTTCGTGGAACAGGTCATGGGCTGGCCTCATGGCGCTATAACCTGGGTAGGCAACATCGGCTTTGGGGAAGCATGATGACCGCGACAGCCACTCTCTACACGCTTGGCCAACTTGCCCGAGCAGTTTGGCCTGGTGCCGGCGAAATGCCGACTGCCATATTGGATGTCTTGTTGGTACAACCGGCGTCCGGTCTGGCGCTGGTCCGCAAGCACAAGAACTTTGCTCGCGCTGGCAAAGACGAGGTGGAAGCGCTACTCGCGAAACTCCCCGCAGACTTGGCCGACCCGCCCGCCGGCGTGCGACTTGAAGATCAAGGCCCCTTCTGGCTCGGGTATTACCACTATCTCTCAGCGACTCAGCGCGCAAAGACCTGGGGACCAGAGCAGCTCGAGCGGGCGGGGCAGTTGCTCTACGGCGATCGCTGGCAATCGGATCTCGCCCGCGCGCTGGGCGTTGGGGACCGACGTGTACGCGAATGGGCAGCGGGAGATCGCAAACCAGCTCCTGGCGTGTGGGCGGACATCGCGGCGCTGTTGCGCCAGCGCCAGGCGGAAGGCATGGCCCTGCTGCAGGAACTTGACCGATCGTCTTAGGCCCAGCGGCCGGCGCCAGATAGGCTATCGCCGGGCGATCCGACAGCGAGCATCCTACCGAGCCGGCATCCCCTTCCTGAGCTTGTACGGCGCCTCCAATAGCTCGGCCGTCATCTGATCGCGTTCCTGGACACAGGGCTCGGCGGGCAGTTCGGCCAGGACCCCGTCGTAGACGATGCCCGTCACGCCGATGGGCCGCTTCAGTTCGCCGGCCATCTGGTGCAAGCGCAAAGGATAGGTTCGCAGGCGCTTGATCTCCCACAGCGCAGCCAACAGATCTGGGTCTATGGTGCCGTCAGGATGCGTGTTGCGGACACGCATGTTGTGTAGGTCTTCGGCGGTGAGGGCAGGGCGGAATGGCATGGTGCGATACCTGGATGAATATCCAGTATATTTCGAACTCGTCTGAGTGCAATCCGGCGACAATTTTCCGAAATAGGGGCAGACCATGGCCGATGCGACCGACTGGCAAGCGATGGACGATTACTACTGGGACGGTCCTGGGGGCTGGCGGATCTGCCGCGTGCGCGTCGATCATCGCTGGCAATACGAACTGTGGAGCGGCAACGGCACCCGGTATGGCATGGAGGCGACGTTTGCGGCTGCTCTCGTTCTCTACGACCGCGTCATGGCTGGATAGGCGGTGCCGGCTCGATCGCGTCGGGTAGTTGATAGCGCGAGCTGCCGACGTCGCGCCGGACCGTATGCCATGTGAATGCCGTTTCCGGCAGGCTGTGCTGCAGCAGCTCGACAGCCTGCGCGGTCGGGAACTCTGGGTCCATCCAGTGCATGGCCAAGTCGGCCTGCAGCGCGACTGGGCGCCGGTCATGGACGTCGACCATCCCACCCAGGGAATCGTTGGTGATGATCGCAAAGCCGTGGGCCTCGTCCTTGTCCGCGCCAGGGTGCCAGGCCGACAGTGCGGCGAAGTAGAGCGGGGCGCCATCTGCGGCGTGGATGTAGTAGGGCTGCTTCGGCGGCTTGGGCGCATCGGTCAGCGCCTGCCATTCGTACCAGCCGTCGGCTGGAACGAGGATACGGCCGTGCCCGGTTAGCATCTTCCACGGCCACTTCCCCGCGAGGATCTTGTCTAGCCGTGCGCAGTTCATCGCATATTTCGACCCACTGGGGCGCCAGGTCCACCACAGGCGGTCCAGCGCGAACTCGCCGCCCATCCGGTGCATGGTCAGCGGCCGTGTGCCCGGAGGGATGTTGTAGCGCGGGCCGGCCGGGTCGCTGAATATCTTGTGGACATTGGGGAAGATCCGTTCGACGTAGTCGAGTGGCCCTGACTTCTGGACGATGCGACCGCACATTTCCGTGCTCCCAGGTGGCATGCAGATGTTCAGTATAGGGCGCGCGCGCGAGCGCCACTGGCCAAGCTGAAGCGAGAACCCGTCCTGCGGCCGGGTTGAGAGCAAGGGCCGCGCCCTCTGGCGGCGCCGGCGGCCGCGGGCAGGCCTCTGGCCTGCGAATTCAACCCATCGGCCTGCAGTGAGCCAGGCATGTACTGCACGGTGCCTACAGTCGCATGCCCTTCGTGTCGGGGCATGCCCGGCACGGCACGCGGCTATGTCGCCGCGCCGGGCATTTCAAGGGCTTTCGCGGCATATCCTCGCGCGCTGCGCGCACTGCGGTATTCCACGGTCCCTTGACCCGCCTCTCCAGGCCTGCGCCCTCCTGCCCCGTGCAGTACAGAGGAACGACCGTCGATCCTGCTGCACGCAAGGAGCTTTTCATGAGCCGCGTAGAGCTGGGCGATTGCCTGTCCATTCTTCCCACATTGCCCGACCGTTGCGTTGATATGGTCCTCACCGATCCGCCCTACTTGGTGAACTACCAGGACCGTGACGGCCGCAGCATCGCAAACGATATCAATGATGATTGGTTGGTCCCGGCGTTCAGGCACATCCACCGCGTGATGCGTGACAACACGCTCTGCATTTCGTTCTACGGCTGGAACAAGGTGGACCGCTTCTTCGCGGCCTGGCGGGCCGCCGGCCTGCGCGCCGTCGGCCACATCGTCTTTGCGAAAGAGTACAGCTCGAAGGCTCGGTTTGTCGGCTATCGCCATGAAGCCGCATATCTGCTGGCGAAGGGCCAGCCACCGCTGCCGGCCCAGCCGCTGCCCGATGTGTTGCCTTGGAAGTATTCCGGGAATCGGTATCACCCGACTCAGAAGCCCGTCGAGTGCCTGGCGCCGCTTATCGAAGCATTCACGCAGCCGCGCGCGATCGTGCTGGATCCCTTCGCCGGCTCGGGGTCGACGTGCGTGGCCGCGCGCCAGGTAGGCCGGCGCTTTTATGGCATCGAGATGGATCCTAAATATCACGCCGCAGCAATGCAGCGCTTGCAATTGACCACTGTAGAAAGGATGGCAGCATGAACTTTGAATATGAATTCGATGCAGGTGTGAGGGCTTACCTAACGGGCTATTTCCGGAAGGACCCCAAGGCCCTTGCCGCAATGTCCGGGCTTGGGCCGTATTCCGGGCATTGGCAGTGGCCCAGGGAGGCAGGTGAGGAGCTCGACCGACGCAGAACTGCGATCCTGGCATCGTTGCCCGAGTCGGAGTTGCTGGCAATCGAATGCGGCCAGATCAAGATGGAGGCAGCTATCAAACGTTTGGTGGATGAGCTAAAGGATCCGCATCGCATCGAGGCCGCCGCCACTGCCGAGCGCTTGCTCGCGGGCAAGGGGTGGGTGCCAGATCTGATGCGTGGGGCGGGGAGTTCCCCCGATACCGTTGGTCCAGCAGGCGAAGTCCACGACGACCACCCGTCCGACGATGAGGGCGACGACCAGGGCGATGATTAGTAGGTGAGCGAGGCCGGGCCGCCTGGCCCGGCCCTTCTTCTGACATGGAGACGATCATGGAGCACGAGGTGTTTCTCGCCGCCATTGCGCGGCTTCCGGAAGTGGGTACGCCGCTCCTGCGCGACTGCGAAGGCATTCGCGCGTTGCACGCACGAGCCACCGAGTTGGAACGGACTGCCGCCCGCCTGCGTGATCAGGCGGATCAGATGGCCCGCATCTTGCGCGGGCGAGCCGAGAAGCATTGGCCGGCGTCCGAAAGACGAGCCGCCGGGTTGGAGGTGGCGTAATGCATACCACCTGGACTACGGAAGACGGGGAATACTGGGGCGAGTTGCTGGCGGCGAAGTTCGCCGCTACTGCGGCTCTGGCCACCGGCCGACAGCGGGCCAGCCGACGCACGAGGCAGGCTGGCCAGGATGGAACTGGCCGGGCCTATGGCTTGCGGGACCAGTGCCGGGCACGTCTGGTACTGCGTCGATATGCTGGGCCGGTGCGTGCTGCCTTGTTGGAGCTTTGGCGGGTGTCCCCTGGTGCGGGGAACGCCGCTGCCCTGCTTGGGCTTGTGCACCGCTACGACAATGGCCGGGTTGTCGTTGATCTCTGAGCTGGAGCGCATCGTGTAGGCACGGAGGGCGCAAAGCAAAAGGGCCACCCTAGGGGTGGCCCTTTTGCTTTGTTGGGGGCTGTCTCTATGCGGGCGGCCGTTCCCCCCGGCTGCGCCGGCGGGGCCGTCCTACGGACGTTGTGAACGTCCCCCGGACGTTCACGGAGTCCCTTAAGGCACGCGCCGCCGTTCCGGCGCCGCGCCCCTTAAGGCCCTCACACAGGACGCACCCTCCGGGTGCAGCTATCTTTTTGATTTGTTTTGTCTTTTCTCACCAAGTGCGGAGTTCTTTTGTATGACAACAAAGGCTCCCGGCCGTGGCAACGTGGTGTGATTGCATGCTTTGCCAGGAGCTTTCGCGTATACATTCGATGAGATTTTGACGGGTAGCCGCGTTAGAGCGCAGAAGATGAGACATATATGGGACTCTAGTGGCCTATTATCGTCCCCTCCTATGACCAATATTCCCGGCTGTATCCCGCCGTTGGGACGGCGTTGGTACAGAAGTTGTACTTTTAGGAGTGTAGAGAACATGGTTCCGACTGAAGTCCCAAATGCAGTATTAGCGGGAAATAAGACCCCGGCGGCCACGATACAACTCGGCTTGAACCTGCTGGACATCAATCGAGGGGCCGTCACCGTTCTAGAGGAACGGGAAATCTCGTGGCTCGACCCCATCTATCTAGATCTGCTATTGGCAGACATCTGCAATATCTTCGCCGAAATTCGCCTTTCGCTATATCCCGGGTTCGCTCCTATAGGGGTGAAGGTGCTGCGTAAAGGCGGCAACGGTCTGGAGGAAGCATGGTCCCCAACCACCCGTGATGACGATTTGGCTGAGTTTCTGAGGGAGGTGGGTCGCACTGGCGTACAGGCAGGTAATGGCCTTGAGCGGCAGGCAATGCTATGCGACATCGCGCGGAGCGTAGTAGGTAAGGACACGGTCCTCATCCCCGTCGGAAAGCTGTATAGCGACGTCGAGGCGGCATGGTTTGCTGTTCGGACACCGGCGAAATAGTTCGCACTCTGGCCTAGCAAAAAAAAGCCCACCGTGTTTGCGGTGGGCTTTCGTACTTCATGCGGCCGGGGGCAGGCCTTGAATCGCGGTTTGCGATCAGAAGATGTGGCGAATGCCCAGGCCGCCGCCGACTTGGCTGGTGCGGCCGGAGATATCACCGGTCGAGGCGTCGCGGACCTTGTTGTAGTCCACGGTGCCGTACACCTGGGTGCGCTTGGACAGCGCGTACTCGGCAACGGCGATCAGGGCATAGCGCTTGCCCTTGTCGCCGTCGACCACGACGTTCTTGGCCTGGTCGTAGTAGGCGGCGCCGGTGATGGTCCAGCGCGGGGTGGCCTGCCAGCTGGCGCCCAGGAAGTAGCCGTTGTCCTTGCGATCCAGGGTGCTGTTGTTGTCCACCGCTCGGCCCATGATGCCGTTGACCCAGTTGGTCTGATCCTTGCCGTTGAAATAGCCGGCGAAGACCTTGACGACTTCGAACTGATACGAGGCGCTGAGGTTCCACACCTGCTGACGCTTGTCCGAGTCGTTGGCCCCGAAGGTCTTCTGGAAGGCACCACCCAGGCCGAGCTGGCCGATCGTGTAACGCAGGCTGATACCCATTTGCTGGCCGGCGGCGCGGTCCGACCACTTGTCACCATTGGACCACTGGCCAATCACAGCCAGGTCTCCCAGCGTATTCGCATAGCGGAAGGCATTGTCCGCGCGGACGCGACCCATCGCCGCAGGCAGCCACGAGTTTTCGGCGTAGTTGCCGACAGTCAGCGGATCGAAGTGGTCGGCCATCAGGTCCTGGATGACCGTGTTCTGTAGGCCCAGCGTGAGCGCGCCGATCTTGCCGCCGTCCAGGCCGACGTAGGCCAGACGGTTGAAGGTCTTACCGGAGCTGGAGGACTTGCCGTTTTGCACGTCGAAGCCTTGCTCCAGGCGGAAGAAGGCGCGGTTGCCGTCGCCCAGGTCTTCCGAGCCACGCAGGCCCCAACGGCTGTTAGAAATGGCGCCGTTGGACATTGAGAGGCGGCTGCCGTCAGCGCCGGTTTGGCCGTCGCTGGTATTGACGTAGCGGATGCTGACGTCGGCAATGCCGTACAGGGTCACGCTGGTTTCAGCCGAGGCGACGCTCGAGGCCAGGCCGAGACCGATGAGAGCTACGGATAGGGCGGTACGTTTCACGAATGCTTCTCCATGATTATGATTTTGCGTTGGATATGGTCCGTTGCCGGGGATTAACGAATTCGAAGCCGGGTAATCCCGAATCGGCACGGGTGAATGTTTTTAAGCGTGAACGGCAATCCCCACAATGCACGAAACCCCTAGGGTTGCTCCCACGCAACGCATCTCGCATTGATGCGTTGCGCTAGGCATCGTCTCCGCATATGTGCCCGCAAACTGCAATTCCTCGTGTTCGGATATTTTGTATTGAATCCACATAATCGACTTGCGAACTCCGCATGCGATTTCAGCGAGCCGTTGCTGTGACGTTGATAAACTGATAATCTGCGCGGCATCACAATGAGACTTCTCCAAATTTTCATAGTGATAGAGTCCCTGGCTGGAAGGCTCCCGCCGGGGACTCACCATTTCTGGCGTTGATAGCCCTTTCACGCGGGTCGCTGCACTTTTCCCACTTCATGCGCGCACGTCTCGACACGATCCAGGCGCGGCATACAAGCGGAGACAAATGTTCGAAGCGAGGTGATGCCGAAAATCTACCGAGTTAATCCGCGGGGTACATGAGCAAGCTGTCCAAAACCTTGCTGGCGTTCCGAGAACCTGATAATGTTCGCCCCATCACAATGACTTCTCCTAAATTTCATCGTGATAGAGTCCTCGGCTGGATGGGTCCCGCCGAGGACTCACTGTTTCTAGACCCAGAAAATGTCCAACCTGCACTCTCGCACCGTGATTCTGCGGCCTGCCGCGAGTTGGGTCGGGATCATCGTTCAAATCCCCGGCCATGAGCCATGTCTTTTTGTCGCCAGGGGCGCGTCGATTCGATGCCGATATCCAGAGCTGCCGTTTTCTGCTCTAGGCGGCTAATGGCCTCCGACAGCTTCGATGCATCATTGGTGTAAATCTCAGCTCTGTGACGCGCGCGAGAAATCGCCACGTAGTACACGTCCTTCTGTGTGGTCCGGCTGAAACTCTCTGCGTTGATCAGCACGCGATCGCATGTAAGACCTTGCGAGCTGTGGCTGGTGGTTGCGTAGGCGCGATCGAGATGAAGCGGGGTGACCTCCGAAGCCGGTAGGCTGATGCGCCGCGTCCCATCGCCAATCGTTACAGTGGTCGGTGTGACAGCGAGGACTTCGAAGCGGCCGCCGTTGACCAAGTCCAATGCAGCGTTGTTGCGCGTCACGCGCACCCAGTCGCCGGCCGACAGCTCCGCTCGTACAGGCTCGTACACGGAGATCTTCGCTGTGCGAGCCGGATTGAACTGAATGCGCCCCTTGGTGCCGAGGTGTTCGACCTCGAGCAGGTTCGGCTTGTCGCGCACCGGACCGACTACGCGATACATCTCTCCCTGTTTGAGGCTTCCCGCCTTGTAATCGCGTTCCGGCTGAATGATGTCGCCGGCGACGTAATACTTGGCCACCCTGCGCTCGGCCTGGGTGGTGTCGCGACGGGTGAGCAGATCAAAATGAAAGCCTCTTCCCGCTAGGCCGAGGGCTTCGTGGGCGGCTTCGTTGAGCGAATTCCTCGAATCGTTGGTCCCAGTGATGATCAGCGTCTCACGACGCGCATCCGCGTCCAGGCCGGCATATTGCTTGGCGATCGTGTCGTAGCGTATGTCGTCCTCCGCCACGGTATGGACGGCCTGCAGGCGTTGGTCGAGCAATTGCAGCGACGCTACCGCTTGGCCCTTGGCGGCCAGCTCGACGGAAGCCTTCAGGTCCACCGACTTCTGCCGCACGATGTCACCCATGAGCGCCTTGGCCATGCCCGCATCAAGCAGCTGGTGAAATGGGCGACCAGCCTCAATGGCTTTGGTTTGCCCTGCATGGCCGTCATGCGCCACATCGCCCATCATCACGACACGCGCGCCGTCCGTCTCGGCCATCTTCATCAGTCGTTCAAGGATCCGAGTGGGGACCACGCCGGCCTCGTCGATCACCAGAACCGTCCGTGCGTCGAGTTTGAAGCGGTCCTTTTGGCGGGCCTCGAGCACCGACGCGACGGTCTTTGCTTCAATTCCCAGGTCTCGGAGCGCTTCGATCTGTTTGCCATACGACGCCACGGCCTGAACCACATATCCAGCTGCCTCCGCTGTTTGCTTGATCTTCTCGAGCATGTGCGATTTACCTGTCCCAGCCAGTCCCTGCACGCCAACAAACCGATCGGTCGTACTCAGTATCAGCTCCGCAGCGGCGCGTTGGCCGGGGCGCAGAGAAAACGCGGCCATGGCGGCCTTGGCGGCCGCAGGCTGCAGTATGGGCGTGAGCATGCCGCGGCCTTCCTTCTCGATCTGCAGGATCCGCTTCTCGCGCTCGCGCGCCACCTGTGTCGTGTACTTCGCTCCGGCCAGGACGAGGGCGCCGCTTGCCATCGCCTTTCGCACTTCGGCCTCGGCCTGGCCCGGTGTCTTGCCTTCCGCCACCAAACTCTCGACCCAGGACGTGCGGCTCATCGCCGCGCCTTTTCGGTCGTGGGCCGGTCGATACTCCAGCGTGCCCAGGATGAGGTGGCCCTTGTCCAGGAAGCGCTTCACGGCCGACTTCAAGTCCTTCAGCTCAAGACCCGTCCCGTGAGAACGCCGTAGAGCGGTCTTGAGCAGATCCTTGCCCTCCATAACCGACTCGCGTTCAGTGTGATGTTTGATGGCCCATTTGATGCATTCGTCGGCAATCAGCGCGCTTGCTTCGCCCTTCTGGGCCTCCGGCGGTGGCGTTCCGTTGGGCAGACTAGCGCCATCGGCAACAGCTGTTCCAGGAGATGCCGGCGCGGCCTCTCTGCTCGCGCCAAGGGCGAGCGCGGCTTCAGCATCAGGCCGGCCGAACGAAATGCCCGCCTCCTTTGCTTGGCTCCTCCAATCTGCCTGCAGCGCGTCCCTCGAGATCTCTGGTGTCTTATTCAAGCGAGTCTTGAGGGCGATCGTCTGTTTGAGGGCCCGGCTAGCGGTCTGCCGGTTGTGGCCGACCGCCTCCAGGCCGGCATTGATGTCGTGTGTGCGCTTAGAGAAGGCCTCGATCTGCTTTCGCGTGATGCTGGCCAGCTCGAAGCCCTTGCCCTCATACCGGACCGATTTGCCAGATTTTTCCAGTTCCGTCACTAGCGAGGCGTTGTATACGGCCTCGGCCATAGGCTTCAGGCGATAGATCTCGTCGTTGGCGATCGCCGCCCAGGTTCCATCTGAACGCTGCGTGATATTCATCAGCAGCGCGTGAGTGTGGAGTTGGGGATCTGAATATGCGCCGCTTGTCGGCCTGGCAGTCTCGTGGCGGAACTTGGCGATGAGTGCGTTCCCCGTCTGCTCCATTGTCGTCACACCGCCGCTGGTCTGACGGGCGCGCAGAAGCTCACCTTCGATGAAATCGAGAGCCTTGGTCACAGCTCGATCGTGAGCATCTATAACGCTGGCGTCGCGCCCTACCAGCGCTTGGATACTGACACTCTTCGGTGGAGAAAACGTAATGTCAAGCGCGGCCCTGGCCTTCGAGTCCTGCCGTACGGAGCTGGCGAGTTGAATGCTGGGGCCGAATTCGCCGCGCAAGGCTTGTAGGAAGTGTTCAGGGCGCACTTCGCCGGTGAGGCCGAGCGCTTCACCAGCTTTCCCTTGCCATTGAGCCGCAGTGCCGTCGCGGCTGTAGTAGTCATCCTTCTGGTCCGCGTAATAGTGGGAGGCCTTGGCGGCCGCGCTGCGGTGGACCGTTTTGAGCGAGATCATGGGTGACCATCCTATGTGGGCGCGGCCGCCGCGTGAGCTGGCGGCCGGCGTGGTGACTTCGACGCGATCGTTGGATCGCCGGGCGGCACATGGCGAGCGCCGGGGACGTGGACTTGGGGATTGAGTGTGAACTTCGAGATCGGCCGGCCGCCCGCAAAAGCGACATAGGCTATGCCGCCATCGTCGGGTCTTCGGGCAAGCCGTCGCCTGCCCAGGGCTGTGGGCCACCGGAGGAGGTGTGCGTGGCCGCATAAGGCGCTGCGTTGGCCGCGGCATAGGCGCCCACGCGCTTGGCTTCCACGAAGGGCGCATTGCGGACGGCGAAAGTCATCGGCTCAAGGACAAATTTTGCGATGGGCCGGTCGCCGGCGAAGGCTAGCCAGCCCGTGAGGTCCGGCAGCGACTGGATCTGGGCAGGCGTTACCACACGCTCGGTGGTGTGCTCCAGTTTTTCGCCGGTAGTGGGCGAGCTACCGGGGTTGCGGTTCTGATTGTATTCTGGGCGCGCGACTTCGTGCTCGCCCAAGGCCTTGGACATTTCCTCGGCGGTCTCCGGGTCGGTCTTGGAACCGCCCAGAACCACCAGTGACCGGAAGCTGGCCCGCAGAGTCTGCGACATCTGCTTGCCATAGATGTCGTCGAGCTGAGAAACGGATTGCAGGCCTGCCACCGCGCGTCCGCCGTTTTTGCGCCCCTTGGTGAGCAGATCTTCGAGCGAGGCCAGCTTTTCCAGCGAGGCGAGTTCGTCGATGATGGCCCACCAGCGCCGCTGATGATCCTCCGGTAGCGACAAGAGGGCCGTGCAGAAGACATCCACCCAGGCCGAGAGCAGGGGCTTCATGGCGTGCTTCATGTCTTCGCGCCAGGTGATGTACAGGCACCCCGAGCCGTGCTCCATCCAGTCGCGGATGCTGAACTTGCCGCGCGGCATGCTCATATGTTCAGACAGCTTGTTGGAGAGGACAAAGCGTGCGCTCGTAAGCGCCTTGCTGGCTTCTGTGGAGCCGGCGAAGAGCGATTCGGCTAGAGTGCCCGACAGGAATGTGCGGAGATCCTTGTCATTGGCGATCGTGCACCAGCGGAACAGCTCCTCGATGTCGGGAGTGCCGAGTTCGTGAAGCTTGCGCGCCGCCTCGCGCAGAAGCAGCCGGCCGAAGCTGTTCCACTCTTCCGCGTTGGCGTCCTTGCCCAGGGGCACGACCGACATAGCCAGGCGTTGCCAATCGTAGTCCGCCCGCACTTCGTTGAAGAATGACCAGCCTTCGGTGCGTTGGTCGTAGGGATTCAGGATGACGTCATCCTTGCGACCAAACTTGCTGTAGAGGTCGCCGTTCGGATCCACGATGATGGCGCGGTCGCCACGTTTGAGCAGCGAGAAGAGCAAGCCACGTAGGAGCACGGACTTGCCGCTGCCGGTGGCTCCGTTGAGCAGCAGGTGCAGGGTTTCGATCTTGGTCGGCATGGGCACGCCGGCAATGTCAACTTGCTGTTTGCCCCTCTCTCGGGATCGCGATTTGAGTTTCTTCAGCGGGACGACCTCGGTGCCGCGGATGTGCTTCGCGTAGCCGGCGCCGTCGTAGCCCGCCTTTTTGGCGTAGCGGCTCAGCGAGGCGGCGAGCGCGATGGCCAGCGTCAGGCCGACGGCGGGCGTGACGATGAGCGCCGGGTGGTAGGGTGTGGCCTGCATCCAGATGTAGAGGACACGCCAGGTGACCTGGCGCGGCGTGATGCCCGAGAGCAACATGGCCGCGCCCAGCCAGCCCAGGAGTGGGAAGAAGATGAGCGCGGCCTTGATGATCCGCCGGCGTATGTCGGGTGCCATGTGAGTCCTTGATGTATGGGAGAGGGGAGCGGCGCCTGCGGCCAGAAGTGCCAGGTCGCGCGCGCTCCAATATGGTGTGGGGCTACCGCAGAAACAGAATGACCAGCGTCGACGCGAGAATGGACCCAAGGAATGCGCAACCAGCGCAGAGCAGCCCGATGCGCCAGGCATTCCTCGCGTTGACGCCGGCCAGGGCCCGAACCGTTACGCGCAGATCCCAATCTGCCTTGGCCAACGTGCGCTCTGCCTCTCGCAGGCTGCGAGCAGAAGTCGTCGCAATTTGTTGGCCAGCGTCAACGCTCGCTTGGCGCAGAAGGGCTGGGATTCCCCGACCCACCAGCGCCGCCTCTTGAAGCTGCGCGGCAATCAGGGAATTTTGCTCGGTGAGACGTCCACCTTCGGCCAAGATCTCATGGAAGAGCAGTTCCACCTTGCTACGTGGCTGTGGCATCGGAGGCGTGGCCGTTGCTTGCGTCGGGGGGAGGGGGGTGTCGGGTGCCATCCAGCTCTCTACAAGAAGATTGCAGCGAAGGCGCGGTCGAGCTGGCGTTCCACTGGACGGGCCAGCGACTGCAGGGCGTGCATATCGCTCAGATGCGCGATGGCCTGAAGATCATCGCGGTCTGCCTCGCGCAGCAGCTGCCGGTAGTTCTTCGGGTCAGCAAGAATCTCTTTGATCGTCGTGCGCTTGTTCGCCAGCAAGTCGTAAACCTCGTTGTCGTAGATTGCCGCCTCCGGGTTCGCGATGAAGCCGCCGGCGTGGTGTGCATAGCCGAAGATGGCGGCGAATTCCTCATGTACATCCGCATCGACCCGATTGAATAGCACGCGCACGCGCTCGGCGGGTACGCCGATAGCCGCTAGGGCCTGAATGGATTTGATGGTCTCGCGCTGGGCTTTGCCAGAGCCAACAACCGGCAGCACGTAGTAGTCGATTTCGAGATGCGCCTCGTCGTACTTGACGAGTTCGGCCAGGAATGCCTCGATGTTCGACGCGCCCACGTCGATGATCGCAGACTCGGCCATCAGAAGTTTGCGGAATAGGCGGCCGAAATGCTCGCCGCGCATCTGTTCTACGGGCAGTCCGAGATCGGCAGCGCTTTCATTCGTGGACTCTACGGCGATGATCTCGGCGCCGGGCATGCGCGGGGCGAAGAGATGGCTTGCGGCGACGGTCTTGCCGACCGATCCAGAGTAGTTGCAGGTCGCGATTTTCATGGGTTGGAATTCCAATTTTCTGGGGTAGAAGCTGCGGGGGTTGCCGCGAAGGGGGGGCTGACGACCATGGGCGTATGGTTAGCGCTTCCGGCGACCAAGGTCAGCCAAGTGGGTAAGGTCTATGTGCTGCTGTGACGCGCGAAGGCGAACCAAATCGGCCTTGCCGAGGATCTCGCCAGGGAGGTCGTGGGTATGGGTGTGAGGCGAACCTGCTTGGGTAGGTGCTGGCGACGGCGGGCCGGAAAGGTTGGATTCCAACGGCGCCATGCCAGCAGAGGCCTGCGCATCGGTCGGACGGGAAGTCTTGTTGCGCCATCGGTAGAGAGCTTTTCGGAATGCGATCAAGGTAACGCTGACACCGCTGGCGGCCAACGTATCTACGACAGCCTGGTGGGACACTCCAAGGCGGACGAGGCGGTCCAATACAGGCAGCAGTGCGCGGAACTGTGCTCGAGGATCAGTCTGTTGAAGCAGTTCCAGCCTTTCGATGGCATTGACGTGTGGCCGATCGGGCAACGGGGAGCTGTGGGACATTTGAAGGGTCCGAGTCGAGTGGAGTTATGCCGGCAGTGCCGGCGGCCTGGGGGCCCAGCCTCCGCTGAACGGGTTTTTGGGGGAGGGGGCCGCGCCCGGCGCGCCAGGCGTGGGGGAGCCGGTGGAGTTCCCCCAGGGGGGCAGATGCGCGGCCGCCGGTGGGCGGCCGGCCAGGGGGGGCAGCATGGCCCCGAGCTTTGGGGGCTGCTTTTCCCCGGCCGGCGGATGGGCTAGCTTCACCGTCTGGTGTCGGCATGCTCGCCTAGCGCTCGAGGGCGGTCGAAGTTTTCTCCGCGCCAGCCCTTTCCAACGCGGTCGATTCCAGCGCCATGATGTCGACCTGGCGCACCAGGCCAACCTTGCCGCACGGGTAGCTGATTTCGACTTCCTTGCCCACGTACTGCTGCGGGTTCGTCACGACCAACGCTCCGAGCTTGTGTTCAATCGCGATCTCATCACCAACATTCTGGTACGCGCTATCACCTTCGATCGAGACGATCGGGCCGCGATAGGTCGCGCCAATTGCTGGGGGCTGCACGGCAAGCGAGCCATCCCAAAGGGCATCTGCAATGTCGAGCTGCAGATCTGCGGCAGCACCGTAATCCCGCAGGATCTGGGCGGCTCGGTCGGCGGACATGACGGAATAGGACCACCCCTCGGCGTCGCGACCTTCCTCGACCACGTACTGCTTGACGAGCGCCTCTCCCAACTGGTCGATCGCTAGCACGGTGATGCTGGACCGATAGGCTGGGTTTTGCGGCGCCGGGTTCCAGAATTCTGCGCGGGCCTGCACAGGCACGCTGGCCTGCAGCGCCGTGTGCGTCTCGAGATGCGGATAGTCGTAGAAGCGTTCCGTGTCGATGTCGCGGACGGATGTTCCGTCCCAGCGCTCGATTCCCTCCGCCGCGCCGCGTTCCAGTTCGTCTCGATGCGGATCGGCCGACAGGTCGCGGGGCTCGGCGGCCACCCCGATCGAGGGGGCATGGACGAATCGCTCGCCGGTGCTGAGGATCGAGATCTCGACCGGCTTGTGGTTGGCGTTGGCGGACAGACCGCGCGGGCCGTCTATTAGGGGCGCGTGATCGCGCCTGGTGGGGCGAAACAGCGCTTGGACTTTGGATTTCCAATCGGAGATTTTCATGAGATTTCCTGGGGAGTTGAAGGTGCGGAGCGTCCAGGCTGAGCACCGAGATGCCGTCAAGTGGACGCGAACGGAGGCGCCCATCCTGCTGGCGAACTGGGTTTGAGGGGAGGGGGAGCCGCGGCCCGCCAGGCCCGGG
>NZ_JBICCO010000020.1:0-85366 GCF_043119405.1 Achromobacter sp. 413638 | reverse complement strand
GAGCATTTAAAACGGGCCCCCCCCACCCGCCCCCCGCGCAATGCGACGCGACGGTCCTTCCGGCCGGCGCGTCGCATCGGTGTTCCGGGCGCGGCCGGAACACCCAAGCAATCACAAGGTAGTTGTTCGATGGATTCCTCAATTGCGCTGATTCTGCTGCAGGACGGTGTGGTCAACGGCGCTATCTATGCCCTCCTGGGCATGGCTCTGGTGCTGGTTTTCGCCGTCACGCGCGTCATCTTCATTCCCCAGGGCGAGTTCGTGGCGTTCGGCGCGCTGACGCTGGCCATGCTGGTCGACGGCAAGGTGCCCGGCACCGCCTATCTGCTGCCCCTGCTGGGCGTGGTCGCGCTGGCGCTGGAAGTGCTGCGCGCCGTGCGCACCCGCAACGCCGCCGGGCTGCCCAAGGCCTTTGTCGCCTGTCTCGTCCTGCCGCTCGCGCTGCTTTGGCTGACGCAGAGCTATGTCGCGCCCGGCACGTCGCTGTGGCTGAACATGCTGCTGACGCTGGCGCTGGTCATTCCGATGGGCCCGATGGTCTATCGCATCGTCTATCAGCCGCTGGCCGAAGCCACCGTGCTGGTGCTGCTGATCGTGTCGGTGGCCGTGCACTTCGCGCTGACCGGCCTGGCCCTGGTGTTCTTCGGCGCCGAAGGCTGGCGCACGCCGGCGTTCGTGAGCGGCCAGGTGGACCTGGGCTTCATGACCTGGTCGGCCCAGAGCCTGTTCGTGGTCGCGACCTGCGCCATCCTGATCGTCGGCCTGTGGCTGTTCTTCGGCAAGACGCTGTACGGCCGCGCGCTGCGCGCCACCGCCGTCAACCGTCGCGGCGCGCGCCTGGTGGGCATCAGCACCACCATGTCGGGCAGCCTGACCTTCACGCTGGCCACCGCCATCGGCGCGATGTCGGGCATGCTGATCGCTCCGATCACCACGGTCTATTACGACACCGGCTTCCTGATCGGCCTGAAGGGCTTCGTCGGCGCCATCATCGGCGGCCTGGCGAGCTATCCCGTGGCGGCCGCCGGCTCGCTGCTGGTGGGCGTGCTGGAATCGTTCTCGTCGTTCTGGGCCAGCGCCTACAAGGAAGTCATCGTCTTCACCCTGATTATCCCGGTTCTGGTCTGGCGTTCGTTCAGCAGCCATCACGTGGACGAAGAGGAATAAACGTCATGAACCGCATCTTGCTTATCGTCTTCGTCGTCGCGTTGGCGGCGCTGCCGCTGGTGCCGGCCACGCCCGAGTTCTGGGTGACCCAGCTGAACTACATCGGGCTGGCCAGCCTGGTGGTGCTGGGCCTGGTGCTGCTCACCGGCGTGGGCGGCCTGACCTCGTTCGGCCAGGCGGCCTTCGTCGGCCTGGGCGCCTACACCACGGCCTTCCTGACCACCCAGTACGACGTGTCGCCGTGGCTGGCCCTGCCGGCCGGCCTGGTGCTGACCGGCGTGGTCGCCTACCTGGTGGGCGCGATCACGCTGCGCCTGTCCGGCCACTACCTGCCGCTGGGCACCATCGCCTGGGGGCTGTCGCTGTACTTCCTGTTCGGCAACATCGACTGGCTGGGCAAGCACGACGGCATCGCCGGCATCGAGCCCATCAGCATCTTCGGCATCTCGCTGGCCAGCGGCCGTCACATCTATTTCCTGATCTGGGCCTTCGTGCTGCTGGCGCTGCTGGCCACGCGCAACCTGCTGAACTCGCGTCCCGGGCGCGCCATCCGCGCGCTCAAGAGCGGCGCGGGCATGGCCGAGTCCATGGGCGTGAACACGGCCGCGTACAAGGTCGTGATCTTCGTCTGGGCCGCGCTGCTGGCCTGCGTGTCGGGCTGGCTGTATGCGCACATGCAGCGCGCCGTCAGCCCCAGCCCGTTCGGCATCAACTACGGCATCGAGTACCTGTTCATGGCGGTGGTCGGCGGCGCTGGCTACGTCTGGGGCGCGCTGCTGGGCTCGACCGTCATCCTGGTGCTGAAGGACCAGTTGCAGAACTGGCTGCCCAAACTGCTGGACACCAACGCCAACTTCGAGATGATCGTCTTCGGCGTGCTGCTGATCCTGATGCTGCAATACGCGCGCAACGGCCTGTGGCCGATCCTGGCCAATTGGTGGGATGGCCTTACCGGCGCCGACGGCTCGCGCCGCAACCTGGCGCCGCCGGCGCCCGCGCCCGCCTTGCCGGCGCGCCAGCGTCCGCAACCCGGCCAGGTCGTGCTGGAAGTGGATGCCATCCGCAAGGAATTCGGCGGCCTGGTGGCGGTCAACGACATCAGCTTCAAGGTCAGCTCCGGCGAGATCATGGGCCTGATCGGCCCGAACGGCGCCGGCAAGAGCACCACCTTCAACCTGATCAGCGGCGTGCTGCCGGTCACGCGCGGCCAGGTCCGCTTCATGGGCGAGCGCATCGACAACCGCTCGGCGCGCGAGATCGCCAAGCTGGGCGTGGGACGCACCTTCCAGCACGTGCAGCTGTTGCCGGGCATGACGGTGCTGGAGAACGTGGCGCTGGGCGCGCACCTGCGCTCCGACGTGGGCGTGCTGGCTGGCGCGCTGCACAGCGACCGCGCCCGCGAAGCCCAGCTGCTCCACGAGGCGGCCGAGCAGGTCAAGCGCGTGGGCCTGGGCGAGTACCTGTACGAGCAGGCGGGCAACCTGGCCCTGGGCCAGCAGCGCATCCTGGAGATCGCGCGCGCGCTGGCCGCCGATCCGGTGCTGCTGTTGCTGGACGAACCCGCAGCCGGCCTGCGCTACAAGGAAAAGCAAGACCTGGCCCGCGTGCTGGAACAATTGCGCGCCGAAGGCATGAGCATTCTGCTGGTTGAACACGATATGGATTTTGTGATGCGCCTGACCAACCACCTGGTGGTGATGGATTTCGGCACCAAGCTGGCCGAAGGCGTGCCGGCCGAGGTGCAGCAGAACCCGGCGGTGCTGGAAGCCTACCTGGGCGGCATCGACGACGACCTGCCCGAGGCCGACCAGGCCAAGCCCGTTGCCGCCGGAGGTGTGCAATGAGCACGCAACAGAAACCAGTGCTGGAAGTCAGCAACCTGTCGGCCCGTTACGGCAAGGTCGGCGCGCTGGTCGGCGCCACGCTGACCGTGCCGGCCGGCAGCATCGTCACCGTGATCGGCGCCAACGGCGCCGGCAAGTCCACCATGTTGAACGCGGTGATGGGTTCGCTGCCGCACACCGGCCATGCCGCCGGCGCGGTGCACTATTCGGGCACCGATGTGTCGGGCTGGCAGGTCGAGCGCCGCGTGGCCGCGGGCATGTCGCTGGTGCCGGAGCGCCGCGAGCTGTTCGGCACCATGTCGGTCGAGGACAATCTGCTGCTGGGCGGTTTCCGCCGCTACCGCGCGCGCGAGAGCGGCTGGCGCGACACGCTGAACGAAGTGTTCGACCTGTTCCCGCGCCTGCGCGAGCGCCGCGCTCAGCAGGCCGGCACGCTGTCGGGGGGCGAGCGCCAGATGCTGGCGGTGGGCCGCGCGCTGATGGCCAAGCCCCAGCTGCTGATGCTGGACGAGCCCAGCCTGGGCCTGGCGCCGCGCATCGTGCGCGAGATCTTCCACATCATCGCGCGCCTGCGCGAGACCGGTGTGGCTATCCTGCTGGTCGAGCAGAATGCGCGCGCCGCGTTGCAGGTGGCCGATTACGGCTACGTGCTGGAAACCGGCGAAGTCACGCTGCACGGCCCGGCCCGCGAGCTGGCCGGCGATCCCAAGGTCATCGAGAGCTATCTCGGCCTGGGCAAGGGCGGCGACAAGTCCGAAGGCTGATCGCCTCTGAAGCCGCGGCGGCCGGGCCGTCGCGGCGGGCGCTTCAGCGCTCGAATACCTCCACCACGCGGAAGCGCTCGCAGGCGAGCAGCATGTCGGGGCGGTAGCCGCCGTTGCGCTCGAAGTAGGCGATGTGCCCGTCGCGCCACGCTTCATACGGGCCTTCCCCCTCCGCCACCGCGAAGGCTTCGTCCACCTGGTCGAAGCGCTGGATCACCACACTGACCGTCTCGATCACGCAGGCTGGGCGGCCCTGGCCGTCCAGCACCACGTCGCGCCGGCCCACCGTCGGCGCCGGTTCCTTGTCGTTGAAGTCGCGCATCGCGCCGCACGTGGCGGTCTTGGCGCCGGACAGCACCAGGGCCAGCAGCTCGTCGGCCAGTTCGGGGCTGTCGCCGAACTGGAAGGTCACGGCGTTCTCGTAAGGGGCGGGTGGTTTCATGCGGGGAGATTCCAATCCAGTATCAGTTCCTGGCCCATGGCGGGGTCCGAGGTCGAGGGTTTGCCGGTTTCCAGGCGTCCGGCCAGGCGGCGCAGGAAGGTGGCGGCGGGCGTGTCCGTCAGCGTGACGGCGCAGTCGTACCAGCCGCCCAGGCGGCCGACGTCCCAATCGCATTGCGACGTGGCGCCCGCGGCCACGCGCCGCGTCTGCGCGCGTTGCCCATAGGCGGCGTCCGCGATATGGAACTCGACGGCGCGTTTGCCCGGGTTGGTCAACGTCAGGCGCAGGAGTGCGCCGGGCGCATCATAGCTGGCCTGGATGTCTGGCGCGGCCTGCGCGCCGGCGGCGAGACGTCCGGCGAAGTGGCGATGGAAACCGTTGGGGCCCAGCACCCACAGGTCATAGCGGCCGTGGTCCGTCGCCGTGTCCCAGATGCCGTCCAGGCGCTTGCCGGCCTCGACGGTATAGCGCCGTGGTCCGCGCTCCAGGTGCAGCCGGTCGTAGACATGCAGCACGGCGCCGGCCGCGCCGGGATTGTCCAGGCGCAGCGTCAGCGCGTGGCCGCGCGCTGTCGCATGCGCGTGCAGCGCATAGGGCAGGGCGCGCGAGGGCCGCAGGCCGGGCTGCTGGCGGGCGGGCGGCGGCTGGTCCGGCGCGGTGGGCGTGGCGGTGCCGGGCAGCGCGGCCGCGCGCGCGGCCCGCGCGGCGGTTGCCGGCAGGGTTGTTCCGGGAACGGCGGGCTCGCTCGCGCTGAAGTCGAACAGCGAGGTCAGGTCGCCGCAGACGGCGCGGCGCCAGGGCGAGATGTTGGGTTCGGCCACGCCGAAGCGTTGCTCGATGAAGCGCAGCACCGAGGTGTGGTCGAAGACCTGCGAGTTGACCCAGCCGCCGCGCGACCAGGGCGACAGCGCGTACATGGGCACGCGCGGTCCCAGGCCATAGACGCCGTGCCGATGCGCGGGCGTATCGTCGGATTCCACGCCCGCGATGATCTCGTGGTATTCGCCGCGCGTGTCCACCGTCGAGGCGCCGGCCAGCGCGCCGCGCGCATCGCGCGAGGGCGGGGCGGGCGGCGGCATGTGGTCGAAGAAGCCGTCGTTCTCGTCGAACATCAGCAGCAGCACCGTGCGGCTCCAGACCTGTGGATTGGCGGTCAGCGCGTCCAGCACGCGCGCCACATAGTCGGCGCCCTGGGCCGGGCTGGACGGGCTGGGATGCTCGGAGCCGGCCTTGGTGGGGCAGATCCACGATACCTGCGGCAGCGTGCCGTCCAGCGCGTCCTGGCGCAGCCGGTCCAGGCCGTGCGTGCTCAGCGCCTTTTCGCGCAGCGCCGCCAGCGAGCCGGGCAGGCCCTGATAGGCGTCGCGGTAGGCCTTGAAGCCGGCGGTGGGATTGAGCGCGTAGTTGTCCGCCATGTCCTGGTAGATGCGCCAGCGGATGCCGGCGCGTTCCAGCCGTTCCGGATAGGTGGTCCAGGTGTAGGCGCCCGCAGGGTCGCCGCCGGTGAGCTTGTTGTAGGTGTTGCCCATGGCGGGGCCATGGCCGCGTCCGGCGCCGTCGTTGGTGCCGGTCCACAGGAACAGCCGGTTGACGTTGGTGCCGCCGGTGAACGAGCAATGGTAGGCGTCGCAGACGGTGAAGGCGCGCGCCAGCGCGTACTGGAAGGGCAGGTCCGCCTCGGCGTAGTACGCCATCGAGTGATTTTTCTTGGCCGCCGGCCAGAAGCCCATGCGGCCGTCGTCCCAGGCCTGCTGGGCGTTGGACCAGGTGTGCGGCGTGCTGGCGATGCGCATGGCCTCGAAGGCCGCGCGCGTGTCCAGGCGGAACGGCAGCACGGTGCGCGGGCCGCCGTCAGTGCTGTCGTTGTACTGCGACCAGACGCTGCGGCGTTCGTGTTCGGGGCTGGCGGGAACCGGAATGGGGAAGCGGTCGCCGAAGCCGCGCACGCCGGCCAGGCCGCCGAAATAATGGTCGAACGAGCGGTTCTCCTGCATGAGGACCACGATGTGTTCGACGTCGCGCAGCGTGCCGCTGCGCCGGTCGGGTTCGATCGCCAGCGCCCGTCGGATGGCCGCGGGAAACAGGCCGAGCGCGCCGGCGGCGCCCGCGAGCGCGGCGCCGGTGCGCAGGAAGTCGCGTCTGTTCGACATGAAGCCTCCCAGCGGGCGCCGCCGCCCGCGGCGGATGGGGTGTCAGCGCTTGCGCGTGCTTTCCGCGTAGTCCATGTAGAGCCTGTGGGCGCGGCGCGCCAGCGGGCCGTATTCCAGCGCGCGGTCCTCGACGCGGTTGACGTGCACCACCTTGCCGTAATTGCCCGAGGAGAACACCTCGTCGGCCGATTCCACGTCGGCGCGCGTCAGGCTGCGCTCCTGCACTTCGACGCCGTCGGCCTTGAGCAGCGCCAGCACGCGGCGGCGCGTGATGCCGTTCAGGAAGGTGCCGTTGTCGACGGGCGTGCTGACGACGCCGTTCTTGGCGATCCACAGGTTGCTGGTGGCGAACTCGGCGATGTTGCCGTCGCCATCCAGCATGATGGCGTTGTCGAAGCCACGGTTGGCCGCGTCGCGGATGGCGCGCTGGCCGTTCGGATACAGGCAGGACGCCTTGGCGTCGGTGGGCGCCATGTTGGACCAGGAGCGCGCGAAGCTGGAGAAGCAGGCCGAGAAGCCCTGTTCGCCGGGCATCGGCACCTTGAACACATGCAGCACGAATTGGGTGCGGTCGGCGTCGGGCAGCAGGAAGCCGTCGGCGCAGTAGAACATCGGCTTGATGTACAGCTCGGTGCCTTCGGGGAACTTGGCGACGGCCTGCAGGCACAGGTCCTGGATCGCTTCCCAGCCGAGCTGCGGCTTCATCAGCATCTTCTCGGCCGAGCGCACCACGCGCTGGCAGTGCAGGTCCAGGTCGGGCGTGAGGCCGCGGAACGCGCGCGCGCCGTCGAACACCATGCTGGCCATCCAGAAGGCATGGTCGGCCGGGCCGAGCAGCTTGGGGTTATCGGTGGTCCATTGACCGTCGTGCCAGTAAACGGCATCCATGTGTCTCTTCCTTGGTTGCGAATCAGGGGGCGCTTGCCGCGCCGAATCGTGAGGATACATGAGACGGCGCGGCCGGGCGGGGCGGCGCGGCCGGCTGGCGGGTTGCATGGGCGGTTGCCGCGATGCAAAAAAACCGGGGCCGCGAATCGCGGCCCCGGTTTCTCGGACGAAATGGCGGACGGCGTCAGGCGCGCGCGGCGCGGCGGCGTTCGGCAAACGCCGCCAGCTCGCCCACGATGCCGCGACGGAACGCCAGCACGCAGATCACGAAGATCAGGCCGATCACGATGGTGACCGACTCGCCCAGGCGCAGGAACCAGTCCACGCCGGTCAGCTTGGCCAGGGCCTGGCCGAAGTCGCCGACCTTGTTCTCCAGCAGCACGACGATGAAGGCGCCCAGGATCGGGCCGGTCAGCGTGCCCAGCCCGCCGATCAGCGTCATCAGGATGACCAGGCCCGACATCTGCCAGGTGGCGTCGGACAGCGTCGCCGACACGAACACCAGCGTCTTGGTGGCGCCGGCCAGGCCGGCGATGGCGGCCGACAGCACGAAGGCCAGCAGTTTGAAACGGTCCACGTCATAGCCCAGCGAGATCGCACGCGGCTCGTTCTCGCGCAGCGCCTGCAGCACCTGGCCGAAGGGCGAGTGCACCGTGCGCCAGATGATGTAGAAGCCGATGATGAAGATGCCCATCACCACGTAGTACAGGTTCAGGTCCTTGGACAGATCCAGCATGCCCAGCAGGGTGCCGCGCGGCACGCTTTGCAGCCCGTCCTCGCCGCCGGTGAACTTGGCCTGCAGGAAGAAGAAGAACACCATCTGCGCCAGCGCCAGCGTGATCATGGCGAAGTAGATGCCGCTGCGGCGGATGGCCAGCGCGCCCATCGCCAGGCCCAGCAGGGCGGCCACGCCCACGCCGAACAGCAGGCCCAGCTCGGTGGGCAGGCCCCATACCTTGAGCGCATGGCCGGCCGCGTAGGCGGCGCTGCCCAGGAAGGCCGCGTGGCCGAAGGACAAGAGGCCGGTGAAGCCCAGCAGCAGGTTGAACGCGCAGGCGAAGAGCGCATAGCACATGACCTTCATGGCGAAGATCGGATACACGCCGACGAAGGGAAGCATGGCCACCACGATGGCCAGCGCCGCATAGCCCAGGAATTGACGATTCATTTTTCTTTTCCGAACAGCCCGGCCGGGCGGATCAACAGAACGATGGCCATGATGATGAAGACGACCGTGCTGGACGCTTCGGGCCAGAACACCTTGGTCAGGCCCTCGATCACGCCCAGGCCCAGGCCGGTGACGATGGCGCCCATGATGGAGCCCATGCCGCCGATCACCACCACCGCGAACACGACGATGATCAGGTTCGAACCCATCAATGGGGAAATCTGCAGGACCGGCGCGGCCAGCACGCCGGCAAAGCCCGCCAGCGCCACGCCGAAGCCATAGGTCAGCGTGATCATGCGCGGCACGTTCACGCCGAAGGCCTCGACCAGGCGCGGGTTCTCGGTGCCGGCGCGCAGCAGCGCGCCCAGGCGGGTGCGTTCGATCACGAACCAGGTCGCCAGGCACACCACCAGCGAGGCCGCCACCACCCAGCCGCGGTAGTTGGGCAGGATCATGAAGCCGAGGTTGGTGGCGCCGCGCAGGGCGTCAGGCGTGGGGTAGGGCTGGCCCGACACGCCGTAGAAGCTGCGGAACAGGCCTTCGATGAGCAGGGTCAGGCCGAAGGTCAGCAGCAGGCCGTACAGGTGGTCGAGCTTGTACAGGTGCTTGAGCAGCAGTTTTTCGATGATGATGCCGAACAGGCCGACCACCAGTGGCGCCAGCAGCAGCATGATCCAGTAGTTCAACCCCAGGTACGACAGGCCCATCCAGGCGACGAAGGCGCCCAGCATGTAGAGCGCGCCGTGCGCGAAGTTGATGACGTTCAGCAGCCCGAAGATAACGGCCAGGCCGAGCGAGAGCATGGCATAGAAGGATCCATTGACCAGGCCCAGCAATAGCTGGCCGAACAGGGCCTGTATGGGGATGCCAAAAATGTCAGTCATCTTGTGAAAGTCCTGCGCGTACAGATGGAGGCGAGCAAATCCAAGAAGCGACCCGGCCGGATGGACCAGGTCGCCTCATGAGGGCGGTGAACAGGGTTTACTTCTTGACCAGCTTGCAGGTCGATTCGGACAGTTTGGTATAGACCTCGTCGCCGGGCAGCGTGGCCACGACCTTGTAGTAGTCCCACGGTCCCTTGGACTCGGCGGGCGTCTTCACTTGCATCAGGTACATGTCGTGAATCATGCGGCCGTCTTCGCGCACATAGCCGCCCTGGGTGAAGAAGTCGTTGATCTTGTTCGACTTCATCCACTTCATCACGGTTTCGCCGTCGTCCGTGCCGGTGGCCTTGACCGCGTTCAGGTAGAAGGTCAGGGCGGAGTAGTCGCCGGCCTGCAGCATGGACGGCTTGCGGCCGACCTTGGCTTCGAACTTCTTGGACCAGGCGCGCGAGGCGTCGGACTGGTCCCAGTACCAGCCGTCGGTCAGGTACATGCCCTGCGTGGCTTGCAAGCCCAGCGAGTGCACGTCGTTGATGAAGACCAGCAGGCCGGCCATCTTCATGGTCTTGGTCACGCCAAATTCATTGGCGGCCTTGACCGAGTTGATGGTGTCGCCGCCGGCGTTGGCCAGGCCCAGGATCTGCGCTTTGGACGCTTGTGCCTGCAGCAGGAAGGACGAGAAGTCCGACGCGCCCAGCGGCGCGCGCACCTGGCCCTTCACTTCGCCGCCGGCGGCCTTGACTACCGCGATGGTGTCACGCTCCAGCGCGTGGCCGAAAGCGTAGTCGGCGGTCAGGAAGAACCAGCTCTTGCCGCCGTCCTTCACCACCGCCGAGCCGGTGCCGCGCGCCAGCGCCACGGTGTCGTAGGCGTAGTGCACGGTAAAGGGCGAGCACTGGGCATTGGTCAGGTCCGAGGCGCCCGCGCCGATGGCGATGAAGGGCTTTTTCTTCTCGGCGGCCACGCCGGCCATGGCCAGGCTGGTCGACGAGTTGGTGCCGGCGATGATGACGTCCACCTTCTGCTCGTCGAACCACTCGCGCACGCGCGCCGAGGCCACATCTGCCTTGTTCTGGTGGTCGGCCGAGACGACTTCGATCTTCTTGCCGTTGATCGAGCCGCCGGCGTCTTCGATCGCCATGCGCACGGCCTCCAGGCCGCCCTTGCCGTCGATGTCCGAATACACGCCGGACATGTCGGTGATGAAGCCGACGCGGATGACGTCGTCCGAGATGCCTTGCGCCTGGGCGGTGGCCCCGGCAAATCCCAGGCCGGCAGCGGCCAGTGCGGCAGTGATGGTGTGCAGCTTCATGGGATGACTCCTCTTCCCTTCGGTGTGTGGCGCCGGGAATTCCGGCGAAGACAGGCGGTTTGTTCTAGACGCCCAGCAACTCGTTGAGCGTGTCCTGTTTTTCTGCGAGTTCCGCGGCTTCGAAGTGCTCGACGATCTGGCCGTGCTCCATGACGTAGAAGCGATCGGCCAGCGGCGCGGCGAAGCGGAAGTTCTGTTCCACCATCACGATGGTATAGCCGCGCTGCTTCAGCGCCGTGATCATGCGGGCCAGGGCCTGCACGATGACCGGCGCCAGGCCTTCGGAGATCTCGTCCAGCAGCAGCAGGTTGGCGCCGGTGCGCAGGATGCGCGCCACCGCCAGCATCTGTTGTTCGCCGCCCGACAGGCGGGTGCCCGGGGAATGCCGGCGTTCCAGCAGGTTGGGGAACATGTCGTAGATCTCGGTCAGCGACATGCCGCCGCCGAGCGAACCGACCACCGGGGGCAGCAGCAGGTTTTCCTCGCAGGACAGGCTGGCGAAGATGCCGCGTTCCTCGGGGCAGTAGCCCACGCCCAGGTGGGCGATCTTGTAGGTGGGCAGGTCGATGGCCTCGGTGCCGTGGATGCGGACCGAGCCCTTGCGCGAGCCGGTCAGGCCGAGGATGGCCCGCAGCGTGGTGGTGCGCCCGGCGCCGTTGCGTCCGAGCAGCGTTACGACCTCGCCCTGGCCCACGCGCATATCCACGCCGTGCAGGATATGCGATTCCCCGTACCAGGCCTGCAGGCCCGAAATTTCGAGTGCCGGGGTGCTCATGCATGTGCTCCTTGCAATTCGCCTTCGGTGGTGCCCATGTAGGCCTGCATCACGGCGGGGTGGCGAGAGACTTCGGCATACGAGCCTTCCGCCAGCACCGATCCGCGCGCCAGCACGGTGATGGTGTCGGCGATCGACGACACCACGTTCATGTTGTGTTCGACCATCAGGATGGTGCGGCCGGCGCTGACGCGCTTGATCAGCTGGGTGACGCGGTCCACGTCCTCGTGGCCCATGCCCTGGGTGGGTTCGTCCAGCAGCATCAGCTCGGGCTCCATCGCCAGCGTGGTGGCGATTTCCAGCGCGCGCTTGCGGCCGTAGGGCAGGTTCACCGTGGTTTCATCGGCGAAGGCGCCCAGATCCACCTGTTCGAGCAGCTCGCGCGCCGGCGCGTTCAGCGAGGCCAGCTGCCTGTCGCTGCGCCAGAAGTGGAACGACAGGCCGGTCTTGCGCTGCAGGCCAATGCGCACGTTCTCCAATACGGTCAGGTGCGGGAACACCGCCGAGATCTGGAACGAGCGGATCACGCCGCGCCGCGCGATCTGCGCGGGACGTTCGCCGGTGATGTCGACGCCGTTGAACTTGATGGTTCCCGACGTGGGGGAAAGGAACTTCGTCAGCAGATTGAAGCATGTGGTCTTGCCCGCGCCGTTCGGCCCGATCAAGGCATGAATCTCGCCCCGCTTGATACGCAAATCGACCCCATTGACCGCGACGAAGCCGCGGAACTCCTTGGTGAGGCCTTTTGTCTCCAGGATCGTGTCGTCCATGTCGCTGCACCAGCGTTGTATTTATAAGAGTGCCATCCGCCGCGTTGCGCCGGAGCCCCGCAGGGCCGAGAAAGCCGCGTGTAAATTCAACGTTTTCTCGAGAGTTGCGGCGAGTATGCGCACCTATTTCTCAAAATTCCATGAGGGTTTTTCATAGGTTTTGCAGTGCGGAAAGCTGAATTGTCAGGTAGCTGACAATGCGCGATTTCTAAAGGGCGAAAACGCGGCAAACGCGCGTAGCGCATCGCAACAAACGCGCCTTGATCGTCATCAAACTGACAAATATGCCGAGCCAGGGAAAACCCGGTTCGAGAACCGAACCGGCGGCGGCCGGAAACGGCCTGGATGAGCGCCGGCGTTAATGCCGGCGGGTTATCAAGCGGGTGTTTTCGGCTTGTATTCGCACAGGTCGGAAATGCCGCATTGCGGGCATTTCGGTTTGCGCGCCACGCACACATAGCGGCCAAGCAGAATCAGCCAGTGATGGGCGTTGAGCATATATTCGGCTGGTACGAACTTCTCGAGTTTGCGCTCGACTTCCAGCACGTTTTTTCCGGGCGCGATGCCGGTACGGTTGGACACGCGGAATATATGCGTGTCCACCGCCATGGTGTGTTCGCCGAACGCGGTGTTGAGCACCACATTGGCGGTCTTGCGGCCCACGCCGGGCAGCGCTTCGAGTTCCTCGCGCGTGCGCGGCACTTCGCCGCCATGCTGCTCGAGCAGGATGCGGCAGGTGGCGATGGCGTTCTTGGCCTTGGTGCGGAACAGGCCGATGGTCTTGATGTAGTCGGCCAGCCCTTCCTCGCCCAGCGCCAGCATCGCCGCGGGCGTGCCGTGCTCGGGGAAGAACTTGCGCGTGGCGATGTTGACCGACTTGTCCGTGGCCTGGGCCGACAGCAGCACGGCGATCAGCAGCTGGAACGGCGTGTCGTATTCCAGCTCGGTGGTCGGGTTCGGATTGGCCGCCTGCAGGCGGGCGAAGATCTCTCGGCGTTTGGCGGCGTTCATGGGCGCGGGGCGTTGCGGCGGGCCCGGGCGCGGGCCAGCGCGGATTCGATGGCGGAGCGTTTGCGGTCTTCGTCCTGTTCGGCCGCCGCGGTGTCGCGCGGCGCGGGAGCGTCGGGGATCTCGGCGGCCATCAGGCGCGCGTTGTCCGCCGCCAGACGCGCCAGGCGCGCCTGATGGCCGCGATGGCGCTGGCGGCTGATGTCGGCGTCCTCGGCGGTCCAGCCTCGTCCTGCCGGCACCATGTCGATGCAGTCGACCGGACAGGGCGCCACGCACAGATCACAGCCGGTGCACCAGTCGGCCAGCACCGTGTGCATGCGCTTGTTGGCGCCGACGATGGCGTCCACCGGACAGGCCTGGATGCAGAGCGTGCAGCCGATGCAATGGGTCTCGTCGATGCGCGCCACCAGCAGCGGGCCGGGCTGGCCGCGCGTCAGGTCCAGCGGCAGGATGGGTTGCTCCAGCAGCGCGGCCAGCGCGGCGATGCCTTCATCGCCGCCGGGCGGGCAGCGGTTGATGGGGGCTGCGCCGGCGGCGATGGCGTCGGCGTAGGGCCGGCAGCCGTCATGGCCGCACTTGGTGCATTGCGTCTGCGGCAATAGCGCGTCGATGCGGTCGGCGAGCGGGGGACAGGACATGGCGATTCGGTAGAAAACAAAAGGGGCCGCGCGGGCCCCGTGGACTTACGGTACGGCTGGAAGGCGGCGGGGGATGAGGACAGCGCCTCGTCCGGCCCGCGCGCGATCGCGGCGGGTGCCGCGCTTCAGGCCGATTGCCGGATGAATTCGGCGATTTTAGGACAGATCATCTCGCGCCAGCGGCGGCCCGAGAAAATCCCGTAGTGGCCGCAGTTCGGCGCGGTGTAGTGCTGCTTGCGGTCGGCCGGGATGTTCTTGCACAGCTTGATCGCCGCGCGCGTCTGGCCCTGGCCCGAGATGTCGTCCAGCTCGCCCTCGATGGTGAAGAGGGCGACCTGCTTGATATCGGCCGGGCGCACCAGCTTGCCGTCGACTTCCCAGGTGCCGTTCGGCAGCTGGACCTCCTGGAACACCATGCGGATCGTGTCCAGGTAGAACTCGGCCGGCATGTCCAGCACGGCGTTGTATTCGTCGTAGAAGCGGCGGTGCGCCTCGGCGTCGCTGTCGTCGCCGCGCAGCAGGTCCAGGTAGAAGTCGTAGTGCGACTTCATGTGGCGGTCGGGATTCATGGCCATGAACCCGGCGTGCTGCAGGAAACCCGGATAGACCTTGCGGCCCGATCCCGGGTAGCGCGGCGGCACGGGGTGGATGACCTGGTTCTCGAACCACGAATAGGGCTTGGTCGTGGCCAGGCGATTGACCTGCGTGGGCGACTGGCGCGGGTCGATGGGGCCGCCCATCATCACCATGCTGCGCGGCTGGCAGGGATCGTTGGCCGAGGCCATCAGCGACACGGCGGCCAGCACCGGCACGGTGGGCTGGCACACGGAAATGACGTGCACGTCCGGGCCCAGGTGGCGGATGAAGTCCTGCACGTAGCGCACGTAATCGTTCAGGTGGAACGGGCCGGCCGACAGCGGCACCATGCGCGCGTCGATCCAGTCGGTCACGTAGACGTCGTGGGCGGGCAGCAGGGCGCGCACGGTGTCGCGCAGCAGCGTGGCATGATGGCCCGACAGCGGCGCCACCAGCAGGACCTTCGGGTCTTTCTGCGAGGCGTGCCGCACGTCGCGGTGGAAGTGCACCAGGCGACAGAAGGGCTTGTCCAGGGCCACGGCCTCGGTGATGCGGACGGACTTGCCGTCGATCTCGGTGGCGGGCAGGCCCCAGGCGGGTTTCTGGTATTCCTTGCCGATGCGGGTCATCAGCTCATAGCCGGCGGCCAGCTGACGCGAGATCGGGGTATAGGCAAGGGGACTGTAGGGGCTGGAGAACAGCTGAGAACCGGCATCCGTGAATGCAGCGAACGGAGTCAGGAAGGCGCGCTGCATTTCGTGCAATTGGTACAGCATTTCGAGATGTCCTTCTGGGGTCGTGCGTGTGTCCCGATTATTGCGCCGGGAAGTAAGTGTATTTCGAACTGATCTAAAAGAATTTGCCGGAAGGGACTGATTTTGTTGCTAAAAAGCGACTCGTCATATCTTTCACGCCAGTTTATGGCGGATTTTATGCCATGGTGTGATGTCGGATGGCGTATCCGGGGTCAGACGGAGTATGTAGGCGCGGCGGCGCCCGGCGGATACATCGGCTACGGCAATCGGTGGACCGACGCACCCCGGGCTGGCGCCGCACGTGGCTGTTGGCACACAATGGCGCATCACTGGCTTTGAGGAGCTGGGCATGCCCGTACAGCAGCATATGGAACAGGCCGTGCTGGCCGATCTGCGGCCGACGCAGATGACGGTGGGCGCGGCGGAGGTGGCGGTCAAGCGCTCGCAGTGGGCGCAACTCAAGCCCAAGGCGCGCGACAAGCTTCTGCAAAGCCACTGGTTTCCCGCCGTGCGCGGGCCGCGCGGACGCTTCTATATCGTTGATCATCACCATCTGGGCCAGGCGCTGACCCATGAAAAAGTGCAGAACGTATGGGTGATGCAGCTGGCCGACTTCAGTGGCGTCGAGACCGACCTGTTCTGGCGGCTCATGGAGTTCCATCACTGGGCGCATCCCTACGATGAAAAAGGCCAGCGCCACGACTTCGCGGCCATTCCCAAGCGCCTGACGCAATTGAGGGATGATCCTTACCGCAGCCTGGCCGGCGAGGTGCGCAAGGCGGGTGGCTATGCCAAGGACTCCGCGCCGTTCACCGAGTTCCTGTGGGCGGATTTCTTTCGCCCGTACTTCGGCAAAAGCGAGCTGGGCCATGTCGACGGCCAGGGCCTGCCGCAGGCCAGTGTCGTGTCGGCGGTGGCGCTGGCGCGCAGCGCCAAGGCGCGCTTTCTGCCGGGCTGGTCCGGCGTGGATGCGCCCGCCGCTCCCCGAGCCTGACATGCGTCTGCCAATGCCCGCCGGGGCCGACTGGGTGGCCGGGCTGTCCATCGCGGGATTGCTGTTGCCCGAGGCCGTCGCTTATGCCGGCATCGCCGGCGTGCCGCCGCAGGCCGGCGTAATGGCGCTGTTCGCGGGCCTGCTGGCGTATGGGCTGCTGGGCAGCAGCCGTTTCGCGATCGTTTCGTCCACGTCGTCGTCGGCCGCGGTGCTGGCGGCGGCCACCGCTTCGGTGCTGCATGTGAGCGACGACCTGCGCCATCTGATGGGCGTGGCCATGGTGCTGACGGCCGGCGTGATCTTCGTGGTGGCCGGCCTGGCGCGGCTCGGCGCGGTGTCGCAGTTCATCGCCAAGCCGGTGCTGCGCGGCTTTGCGCTGGGGCTGGCGCTGACCATTGTCGTCAAGCAGTTGCCGGTGGCGGTGGCCGTGCATCCGGCGCACAGCGATTTCCTGCGCTATGCCTGGGATCTGCTGAGCCAGTGGCGGCTGTGGAACCTGCATGGCCTGGCGATGATGCTGGCGGCGCTGCTGGCGCTGCGCCTGCTCGGGCGCTGGAAGGCGCTGCCGGGCGCCTTGCTGGTGATCGCGGCCGGCATCGGGCTCGACGCGCTGGGCTACTGCCAGGCCTGGGGCATCGCGCCAGTGGGGACGCTGGCCATCGGTGGCAGCCGGCCGGCGCTGCCATCGCTGGCCCTGGCGGACTGGCTGCGCGTGGGCCAGCTGGCCATGGCGCTTGCCTTGATCCTGTATGCCGAGTCGTACAGCTCCATCCGCAGCCTGGCGCTGCGCCATGGCGACGCGGTGTCGCCCAACCGCGATCTGGTGGCGCTGGGCGTGGCCAATGCGCTGTCCGCGCTGTTCCAGGGCATGCCGGTGGGGGCCGGGTATTCGGCCAGCTCCGCCAACGAGGTGGCCGGCGCGCGCAGCAAGGCGGCGGGCCTGGTCGCCTGCGCGGTGGTCGGCGTATTGGTGTGGCAGTTGCTGCCATGGATGGAGCGCATTCCCGAACCGCTGCTCGCGGCCATCGTCATCCATGCCGTGGCCCATACCCTGAGCCCAGCGGCGCTGCGGCCCTATTTCGCCTGGCGGCGCGATCGGCTGGTGGCGCTGGCGGCCTTCGTGGCGGTGATTCTGCTGGGCGTACTCGACGGGCTGCTGCTGGCCATCGCGGTCAGCATCGCCATGCTGCTCAAGCGTTTTGCCGAACCACGCGTGAGTTGGCTTGGCCAATTGCCGCATTCACGCGATTACGTCGATACCGCGCGTCATCCCGAAGCCGCCTCGGTGCCGAATGTGTTGATCGCACGGCCCGAGGCGCCGCTGTTCTTTGGCAACGCCGACGCCATCTTCGCCGCCATCCGCGCGCGCATCGAGGCGCAGCGGGGCGCGGGCCTGCGCGCGGTGGTGCTGAGCATGGAGGAGTCGCCCGACCTGGACGGCACCAGCGTGGAAGCGCTGGCCGATTTTGCCGCGCAGATGCGGCAATGGAACCTGCCGCTGGTGCTGGCGCGGACCAAGGACGCGGTGCGTGAACTGCTGGCGCGCGTGGACATGGCCGCGTTGCCGGCCAGCGCCTATGCGGCGTGGAGCGTGGATGACGCGGTGGCGGCGCTGAACGGCGCCGGCGAGTCGGAGACAGCGTCGGCGGGCTAGCCCGTCACCAATAATTTTCCACGGCCAGATTGCCGGGAATACCCCGGCGGCCGGGCTTGAAGCCGCGTTCGCCCAGCAGTTTGCGGGCATCGGCCAGCATGGCCGGGTTGCCGCAGAGCATGATCTTGGCGGTTTCCGGGGCCAGCGCCTGGCCGGCGAGCTGCTCCAGGCGGCCGTCGGCGATCAGGGTGGTCAGCCGTTCCTGCGGCATGCCGGGCAGGGCTTCGCGGGTGGCAATGGGCAGGTAGACGAGTTTGCGCGGATCGGCGGCGAAGTGGCTGGTCAGGTCCGGGCGGCGGGCGAGGCTTTCGATTTCCTCGCGGTAGGCCAGCTCTTCGGCAGTACGGACGCCGTGCACCAGGATGATGCGGCGGTAGGCGTTCCAGACCGCGGGGTCGCGCAGGATGGACAGGTAGGCGGACAGCCCGGTGCCCGAGGCCAGCAGCCACAGGTCGCCACCGGGCGCGAAGCGTTCCAGGGTCAGGAAGCCATAGGGCGCTTTTTCCACGTACAGCGCGTCGCCGGGTGCCAGGCGGGCCATGCGGGGACTGAACAGGCCTTCAGGGACCACGATGGAGTAGAACTCCAGCCAGGGCTGGCCGGGCGCCGACACCATCGAGTAGGCGCGCCACAGGGTAGGCGCGCCGTCGGGATCATCCGCCGCCGGCAGGCCGACCCGGGCGAACTGGCCGGGTTGGAAATCGTAGGCGTCGTCGCGCGTCACGCGCACCGAGAACAGCTTGCCGGGCACCCAGGTGTGGACGCTGGTGACGGTCTGGCGCGTGTATTTGGAGTCTTCGGTCATCGGGTTACCGCGTCGCGGACGGCCAGGGCGGCGCGCCGCGGGGCGCGGACTACTTTTCCAGGTATTGCAGCTTGTCCTGCACGCCGTTCCACTGGTCGGCGTCGGGCAGGGGCTTCTTGGCTCGGCTGATGCTGGCGAACTCGGGCGAGAGTTCGGCGTTCAGCGCGATGAAATTCAGCTGGTCCTGCGGCACGTCTTCTTCGGCGTAGATGGCGTTGGCCGGACATTCGGGGATGCAGACGGCGCAGTCGATGCATTCGTCCGGGTCGATCACGAGGAAGTTCGGACCCTCACGAAAACAGTCCACCGGGCACACGTCTACGCAATCGGTGTACTTGCACTTGATACAGTTTTCGGTGACTACGTGGGTCATTCTCAGGAACTCCGGGATCGGCGGCGTGTGTTTCGGCTTTATAGGTATTGCCGGGCGGATTTTAACCAATGCCGCGCCATCGCGTCCCGAATACCCGTATTGACATCGTGGCGCAAAGGGGGGAGAGCCCTGCGCTCTATGCTATGGTGTGGCGAAACGATACGCGCAATCATGATAATTACCTCGCTGCTCGACACCGACCTGTACAAATTCAGCATGATGCAGGTGGTTTTGCATCATTTCCCCGCTGCCCAGGTCGAGTACCGCTACAAATGCCGCACGCGGGGCGTGGATCTGCACCCGTATCTGGACGAAATCCGCGAGGAAGTGCATCAGCTTTGCCAGCTGCGCTTCACCGAAGACGAATTAAATTATCTGCGCGGCTTGCGTTTCATCAAGAGTGACTTCGTTGATTTCCTCGGGCTGTTTCACATGCCCGAGCGCTGCATCCATATCGCCGAGGGCGACGCGCCGGGCGAGATCAGCATCGAGGTCAAGGGCCCATGGCTGCACACCATCCTCTTCGAGATCCCGGTGCTGGCCATCGTCAACGAGGTCTATTTCCGCAATACGCGCAAGCATCCCGACTGGGAAGAAGGCCGCAAGCGGCTGCAGTCCAAGATGCACCTGGTGCTGGACGATCCGGCGCTGGCTGATTTCCGCGTGGCCGAATACGGCACGCGCCGCCGCTTCTCCAAGGTCTGGCACGAGGAAGTCGTGTCCACCATGAAGGCGCAGATGGGGCCGCACTTCGCCGGCACCAGCAACGTGCTGCTGGCCAAGCAGCACGAGGTGCTGCCGCTGGGCACCATGGGCCACGAGTACCTGCAGGCCTGCCAGGCGCTGGGGCCGCGGCTGCGCGATTCGCAGGTGTTCGCGCTGGAGGTCTGGGCCAAGGAATACCGCGGCGACCTGGGTATCGCGCTGTCCGATGTCTATGGCATGGATGCCTTCCTGCGCGACTTCGACATGTATTTCTGCAAGCTCTTCGACGGTGCGCGCCATGATTCGGGCGACCCCTTCATCTGGGGCGAGCGCCTGCTCGAGCACTACCGCAAGAACCGCGTCGATCCGCGCGCCAAGACCCTGGTGTTCTCGGATTCGCTGACCTTCCCGCGCGCGATCGAGCTGGCGCGCCAGTTCGCCGGGCGCTGCAAGGTGTCGTTCGGCATCGGCACCAACCTCACCAACGACCTGGGTCATGAGCCGCTGCAGATCGTCATGAAGATGGTCCGCTGCAACGGCCAGCCGGTGGCCAAGGTGTCCGACGCGCCCGAGAAGACCATGTGCGACGATCCCGCCTACCTGGCCTATCTGCGCCAGGTCTTCCAACTGCCTCCCGCTTGAGACCGGCGCGCGGTAAAGTGCCGGTTCGACCGCATTGTTCCACCCACCCACTTGCACATTAGGGGAAATATTCATGAGCAGCATCAAGCGCTTCCACGTCGACAAGCGCCTGTCGGACATGGCCGTGTACAACGGCGTCGCCTACCTGGCTGGCCAGGTGCCCGATGACGCCACCCTGGACATCACCGGCCAGACCGCGCAAGTGCTGGCGACCATCGACCGCCTGCTGGCCGAGGCCGGCACGGACAAGACCAAGATCCTGATGGCCCAGATCTACGTGGCCAACATGAAGGAATTCGATGGCATGAACAAGGCCTGGGACGCCTGGGTCGCCGCTGGCAACTCGCCCCCGCGCGCCACCGTCGAGGCCCGTCTGGCCAATCCCGACTACAAGGTCGAGATCGTCGTGACCGCCGCCGTTGCCTGATCGCTGATCGGTTCGGCCAGCAAGGCGAATAGCCCACGCGATGCGTGGGCTTTTTCATTCGGGCATGTTCCCGGAATTGCCTGCGGGCGAGGCGGATGCGGGCCGGTTCAGCCGCCCAGCAGCATCAGTCCGGCCAGCAGTCCGCCCAGTTCCGCGCAGCGCTCCAGATCAGCCGCCGGCACGGTCTTGGGGGCGGCGATCTGCGCCGGCGTCTGCGCGCCCAGATTCACGATCAGGGCCGGCGCCGCCGCGCGCAGGCGCCAGCCTGTGCAGATGCGTTCGGTCTGCCGCGCCGCGCCCGCGCCATCGCTGCCGGCGCTGATGGCGCAGGCATAGGACAGGCCCTGGATGCGGTCCAGCGCGCCGTAGTAGCAGCGGTCGAAGAATTCCTTCATTTCCCCGCTCAGGCTGGCCAGGTTCTCCGGCGCGCAGAACAGGAAACCGCCGCTGGCCAGCAGATCGTCCACGCCGGCGTCGGCGGCGCGCTTGAGCGTGACCGCGAAACCGGCCTCGGGCGCCAGCTCGGCGGCGGCCGCCGCAGCGCCGTCGGCCGCCGCCTCGGCCATCTGCCGCGCGGCGCCGGTGCGCGAATGCCAGACGATGAGCAGCGGCTTCATGCCAGCCGCTCCGCCGGATCCTGCCGGTAGTAGGCGCGCAGCATGGCATACCATTCGGGCAGCGCGTCGCGCATGGGCCAGGGGTCGACGAAGAAATGCTCGGAGCTGACGGCGAAGAACTCGGCCTCGTCGGTCGCCGCGTAGGGGTCCATCGGCAACTGGCCATACCAGGCGTCGGCCTCCTCGCTTTCCGGATCCACGTCGGGCGGGATGGCTGCTTCGACCGTGTCCAGCGCCGCGATGAAGCGTTCCAGGCTGTCTTCCAGCACGCGGCGCCAGGCGCGCGGCGCGATGTCGGGATGCGCCGCCAGCGAGGGCATGCCGTCGGCGTCGCCGGCCTGCAGGTCCAGCTTGTGCGCGAATTCGTGGATCACCACGTTGAAGCCGCCGTCCGACAGCTGCGCGTCTTCCCAGGACAGGATCACCGGGCCGCCATCCCAGGCCTCGCCGGCCGCGTCCTCGATGTACTCGTGCACCACGCCGTCGGCGTCCTGGCGCGAGCGGGGGATGCGGAAGCCGGCGGGGTAGACGATGATCTCGTTCCAGCCTTCGTAGAGCGAGGGCGTCAGGTTCAGGATGGGCAGGCTGGCCTGCGCGGCGATCGACAGGCGCATCGCGTCCGTGACGTCCAGGCCCTGCGCGCCGTTGATCGACTTGCTGGCCAGCAGCCAGGCCGAGCGCGCGAGCAACTGCGCGCCTTCCTGGTCGTCCAGCGCGGCCAGGAAGGGATGGGCCCGCAGCACCTGGCGCCAGAGTTCGGGTGAGATGCGGGCCTGCATTTCGGCCACGGCGGACGGGCGGGCGCCCCGGCCCTTGAGCCAGCGCAACATGGGCGTCGATTCCTTTGCGTGTGTTTTTCGGGTCTGGGTTGTTTCGATATGCCCGGGGCGCCGGTTTCCGGGCCGCGGTCCCGGGCGCCATTTCAGTGTGGGCAGACGCTAGTGTAGAGTGTCGAAATATTCTGATCGTTCCCCTGTAATCCGCCTAATTTTCCCGTCATGTCAGCCTCGCCCGTTCCAGACGCGCCTACGCCTTTCGACGCTTCCTGGCGGCAGGAGGCGGGAGATGGCCTGGATGCCGACGGCCTGGCGCTGATCGACCAGGCCGTGGCCTGGGCCGAGCCGCGCTTCGAGGGCCAGCAGGCCCTGACCGGGGAGTCGCTGGCCTCGCACGGAGCGGGCGTGGTTCGCATCCTGGCCGGCATGCATACCGACGCGGCTACCCGCGCGGCGGCCCTGCTGGCCGCTTTGCCCACCGACCTGACCGCGCCCGCGCCGGCGCTGCGCAATGATCCGGTCGCCGCCGCGTTCGGCCAGGAAGTGGCGCGGCTGGTGCAGGGCACGCGGGCGCTGCTGCGTCTGGGCGTGGTGGCCCGGCACGCCAGCGACGTCGCCGCCGAAAGCGGTTCGCAGAAGGAAATGCAGCGCAAGATGCTGCTGGCCATGGCCGCCGACCTGCGCATCGTGCTGATGCGGCTGGCCTCGCGGCTGCGCACGCTGCGCTGGCACGCCGAGAGCAAGACGCCCTGTACCGTCGAGTTCGCGCGCGAGACCCTGGACCTGTACGCGCCGTTGGCCAACCGGCTCGGCATCTGGCAGATCAAGTGGGAAATGGAAGACCTTGCGTTCCGTTTCCTGGAGCCCGACCGCTACAAGCAGATCGCGCGCCTGCTGGAAGAAAAGCGGGTCGAGCGCGAGGCCTTCATCGCCGGCGCGATCGAGCGCCTGCAATCGGCGCTGGCCGCCAGCGGCGTGCACGCCGAGGTCAGCGGCCGGCCCAAGCATATCTACAGCATCTGGAACAAGATGCGCATCAAGCGTCTGGACTTCGCCCAGATGTACGACCTGCGCGCGCTGCGCGTCATCGTCGACGACGTGCGCGACTGCTATACGGCGCTGGGCATGGTGCACGAGATGTGGACGCCCATCGCCGAGGAATTCGACGACTATATTTCGCGGCCCAAGCCCAACGGCTACCGCTCGCTGCACACGGTGGTGGCTGACCACGACGGCCGGCCGTTCGAGGTGCAGATCCGCACGCGCGAGATGCACCAGTTCGCCGAGTACGGCATGGCCGCGCACTGGCGCTACAAGGAAGCCGGCGCCAAGGGCGGGCAGGTCTCCGCGTCCAGCGAATACGACCGGCAGCTGTCGTGGATGCGCCAGCTGCTGGCCTGGAACAGCGAGGTCGAGGCGGGCGATCAGGCCCCGGTGGTTCCGGCCGCGCCGGAACCGGCCAGGCCGGCGACGCGCGGCGCGGGCAAGACGCGCCAGGCCGCCGCCGAACCGGCCCAGAGCGACGAACGCATCTACGTGATGACGCCGCAGGCGCGTGTGATCGAGCTGCCGGCCGGCGCCACGCCGGTGGATTTCGCCTATCACCTGCACACCGACCTGGGGCATCGCTGCCGCGGCGCGCGTGTCGATGGCCAGATGGTGCCGCTGCAGACCCGGTTGTCCACGGGGCAGACGGTCGAGATCATCTCGGCCAAGTCCGGCGGTCCGTCGCGCGATTGGCTCAACCCGCAACTGGGCTTCCTGGCCAGTCCGCGCGCCCGCTCCAAGGTGCGCATGTGGTTCAACGCCATCGAGCTGCAGCAGCGCATCACGCAGGGGCAGGCGCTGGTCGAAAAGGAACTGCAGCGCCTGGGCAAGACCGCCGTCAACCTGGAGCAGCTGGCCCAGAACCTGGGCTTTGCCCGCGCCGACGACCTGTATGTGGCGGCGGCCAAGGAAGAATTCAGCCTGCGGCAGATCGACGCGCTGTTCCAGCAACCCGCGCCGGCCGCAGAGCCCGTACCCGCGGCCCTGCGCGGCGCCAGCGCCGAGAGCGCCGAGAAAAGCGGCAAGAGCGGGGTGCTGGTGGTGGGCGTGGGTTCGCTGCTGACGCAGCTGGCGCGCTGCTGCCGCCCGGCGCCGCCGGACGCCATCGCCGGCTTTGTCACCCGAGGCCGCGGCGTGTCCATCCATCGCCGCGATTGTCACAGCTACCTGGCGCTGGCCGAGCGCGAGCCGGAACGCGTCATCGAGGTGGCCTGGGGCGAGACCTCGGACACGTTCTATCCGGTGGACATCAGCGTGCGCGCGCACGACCGTTCCGGCCTGCTGCGCGACTTGTCGGAAGTGTTCGCGCGGCTGCGGCTGAACGTGGTGGGCGTGAACACGCAGAGCCGGCAGTCGCTGGCGCACATGGTGTTCACGGTGGAAGTGCGCGGCGGCGAATCGCTGACCCGTGCGCTGGATGCCCTGGCGGAGGTCCAGGGCGTGTCGTCGGCCGTCAGGCGCTGAGCGACAGGTCCCGCCGCCCGGCAAGGACGGCGGGAGGACGCCGCGGGCGCGGCGTCGGACCGATCCTAGTGGTCCAGGCTGTCGTGCGCGCGGTCGCGCATGAAGAAGGACGCCACCAGGCCGAGCGCCACGCCGAACATGACGTAATAGGCCGGGGCCATGGGCGAGCCGGTGGACTTGATCAGCCAGGTCACGATGAACTGGGCGAAGCCGCCGAAGATCATCACCGCCACGTTATAGGCCAGCGACAGGCCGACCGAGCGCACGCGCGCCGGGAACAGCTCGGCCATGACCGTGCTGAACACGCCGAAGAATGCCGACACGAAGAAGCACACCACCACCTGCACGGTCAGCAGGCGCGAGATGGATGGCGCGTCCGTCAGCCATGCGTACAGCGGGTACAGCACCAGCAGGTAGCCGATCAGCGAGCCGATCACGATCGGGCGGCGGCCGACGCGGTCGGACCAGGCACCCATGAACGGCGTCAGCAGCACCATCAGCCCGGCGCCGACCATCTGCACCAGGAAGGTCTGGTTCAGTGGCAGCTTCAGGATCTGGGTCGAATAGGTCACCAGATACGTGAAGGTGATGTAGATGGACACCGTGGCCGTGACAACCAGGCCCACGCCGATCAGCGTCTCGCGGGTGTGGGTCAGCAGCATCTGGCCCAGGCTCAGGCGCTGCACCATGCCGCGCGCGGCGGCCTGGCGGTCCTCTTCCTTCATCTGCTTGAAGGCGTCGGTTTCGTCGATGTTGCGGCGGATATAGATGGCGATGGGCACGATCACCAGGCCGAACGCGAAGGGCAGGCGCCAGGCCCAGGCGGCGATCTGTTCCTGGGTGAAGAACTCGGTGATCAGCGTGCCGCAGGCCGCGCCGATCAGCAGCGCCAGCATCTGGCCGGCCATCTGCCAGGAGCCGTAGAAGCCGCGACGGCCCTTGGGCGCCATTTCGATCAGCAGGGCGGTGGACGTGCCGAATTCGCCGCCGGCCGAGAAACCCTGCAGCAGGCGCGCGATCAGGATGAAGATGGGGGCCAGGATGCCGGCCGCGTGGTAGGTCGGGGCCACCGTGATCAGGGCGATGGACACCGCCATCAGCGAGGTGACCATCACCATGGCGGCCTTGCGGCCCTTCTTGTCGCCGTACAGGCCAAGGATGATGCCGCCGACCGGGCGCATGAAGAAGCCGACGCCGAAGATGGCGGTGGTCATCAGGATCGCGTTCAGCTCGCTGCCGGGCACGCTGGGGTCGGTGGGGAAGAACAGCTTCGAGATGATTGGCGTCATGAACGCGAACACCAGGAAGTCGTACCATTCGAGGGCATTGCCTATGACTGCGGCCACGATGTTGCGCGTGGGAACTGCTTTGTGCTGCACGGTTTCTCCTTGGGGGTGTATTGCACTGCGGGCGGTATTCTAGATCGTTCACTCTTTAAGGATCGCCGCCCGCGTCCGGCACGTGGGCGCGCGCTGGCTTTAAACTCTGTTCTTTCACACCTCAAGAGAACAGACACATGAACGCGCGCACCTGGCTGGAAACGCTGGTCGGCTTCGACACCACCAGCCGCAATTCCAATCTCGCCCTGATCGAAACCGTTCGCGACTGGCTGCGCGGCCAGGGCGTGGAGGCCTGGCTGGCGCACAATCCCGAACGCACCAAGGCGAACCTGTTCGCCACGCTGCCCGCGCAGGACGGCAACCAGCAGGGCGGCATCGTGCTCTCGGGCCACACCGACGTGGTGCCGGTGGATGGCCAGGACTGGAGCTCGGATCCGTTCAAGCTGATCGAAAAGGACGGCCTGCTCTATGGTCGCGGCAGTTGCGACATGAAAGGCTTCATCGCCGGTTCGCTGGCCCTGGTGCCGGAATTCCTGGCCATGCCGCGCAAGAAACCCATCCATCTGGCGTTCTCCTATGACGAGGAAGTCGGCTGCGCCGGCGCGCCCTACATGCTGGCCGATCTGCACGAACGCGGCATCCGCCCCGAGGGCTGCGTGGTGGGCGAGCCCACCGGCATGCAGGTGGTGGTGGCGCACAAGGGCATCAACCTGTTCCGCTGCAAGGTGCACGGCAAGGCGGCGCACTCGTCGCTGACCCCGCGCGGTTGCAACGCCATCGAGTACGCCGCCCGCCTGATCTGCCGCATCCGCGACCTGGCCGACAGCTTCAAGGCCAACGGTCCGTACGACCAGTTCTACGACGTGCCGTTCTCGACCATGACCACCAACCAGATCCGTGGCGGTATCGCCGTGAACACGATTCCAGAGCTGTGCGAGTTCACCTACGAATTCCGCAACCTGCCCGGCATGCGTCCCGACGACATCCAGGCCGAGGTCGAGCGCTATGTGCGCGAAGAGCTGCTGCCGCGCATGCAGGCCGAGTTCGACGGCGCCCGCATCGAGATCGAGACCGGCGCGGCCGCCCCGGCGCTGGAAGCCTCCGAACAGGCAGCCATCACCCAGCTGGTGCGCGCGCTGACCGAGGACCGCGTCACCCGCAAGGTCGCCTATGGCACCGAGGCCGGCCTGTTCCAGGGCATCGGCATCCCCACCGTGGTCTGCGGCCCCGGCCACATCGAACAGGCCCACAAGCCCAACGAGTACGTGGCGCTGGACCAGCTCGCGTCCTGCGAAACCTTCCTGCGTCGCCTGGGCCAGTCCCTCTGACGGCCGCCGGGGCGGCGCCCATGCCGCCCCGCCTGGGCCCGGCTCAGGTAAAATGACGGGTTGCAAACCGGATGGGGACGGGCACTGGCCTGTCGCCGCGCCGGGGGAGAAGCTTGGTGAAACCTTACGATTTTCCGGATGCCAAGGGCCATTTCGGCCCCTATGGCGGCGTTTTCGTGGCGGAAACGCTGATGCACGCGCTCGACGAGCTGCGCGCCGCTTATGACCATTGCCGCGTCGATCCGGCCTTCATCGAAGAGTTCAACTACGAGCTCAAGCATTTCGTCGGCCGGCCCAGCCCGGTCTACCATGCCCGCCGCTGGTCGGACATGCTGGGCGGCGCCCAGATCTGGTTCAAGCGCGAAGACCTGAACCACACCGGCGCGCACAAGGTCAACAACTGCATCGGCCAGGCGCTGCTGGCCAAGCGCATGGGCAAGCCCCGCGTCATCGCCGAGACCGGCGCCGGCCAGCACGGCGTGGCCACGGCCACCGTGGCGGCGCGCTACGGCATGGAATGCGTGGTCTACATGGGCAGCGAGGATGTGCGCCGCCAGGCTTCCAACGTCTACCGCATGAAGCTGCTGGGCGCCACGGTGGTGCCGGTGACTTCCGGCTCGCGCACCCTGAAGGACGCGCTGAACGAAGCCATGCGCGACTGGGTCACCAATATCGAAAACACGTTCTACATCATCGGCACGGTGGCGGGGCCGGACCCCTATCCGCGCATGGTGCGGGACTTCCAGACCGTGATCGGCAACGAATGCCTGGTCCAGATGCCCGAAGCCATCGGCCGCCAGCCCGACTACGTGGTCGCGGCGGTGGGCGGCGGTTCCAATGCCATGGGCATCTTCCATCCCTACATTCCCCACGAAGACGTGCGCCTGATCGGCGTCGAAGCGGCGGGCGAGGGCCTGGAGACGGGGCGTCACGCCGCCTCGCTGGCGGCGGGCACCGTGGGCGTGCTGCACGGCAACCGCACCTACGTCATGCAGGACGCCGACGGCCAGGTGCAGGAAACGCATTCGGTCTCGGCCGGCCTGGACTACCCCGGCGTCGGTCCCGAGCACGCCTGGCTCAAGGACAGCGGCCGCGCCGAGTACGTCGGCATCTCGGACGAGGAGGCGCTCAAGGCCTTCCACGACTGCTGCCGCATCGAAGGCATTATGCCGGCGCTGGAGTCCTCGCACGCCATTGCGCAGGCCGTGAAGATGGCGCCGTCGCTGCCGCGCGACAAGGTCATCCTGGTCAACCTGTCGGGCCGTGGCGACAAGGACATGCATACCGTCGCCGAACGCGGCGGCATCGAGCTGTGACGCCATGACGACCCGCAACGATCGTATCGCCGCCGCCTTCGCCCGCACCGCCGCCTCCGGCCGGGCGTCGGCGCTGATCCCCTACATCGCCGCCGGCGATCCCTCGCCCGCGGCCACCGTGCCGCTGATGCACGCGCTGGTCGAGGCCGGCGCCGACGTGCTCGAACTGGGCGTGCCGTTTTCCGATCCCATGGCCGACGGCCCGGTGATCCAGCGCGCCGCCGACCGCGCCATCGCGCAGGGCGTGGGCCTGGCCCGCGTGCTGGAGCTGGTGGCCGAGTTCCGTCAGCGCGACACGGCCACGCCCGTCGTGCTGATGGGCTACGCCAATCCCATCGAGCGCATGGGGCAGGCCGAATTCGCCCGCCGCGCCGAAGCGGCTGGCGTGGACGGCGTGCTGGTGGTGGACTATCCGCCCGAGGAAGTGGTGGAGTTCGCCGGCATGCTCGACCAGCACGGCATCGCGCCGATCTTCCTGCTGGCGCCCACCTCGACCGAGCCGCGCATCAAGGCCATCGCCAATGTCGCCCGAGGCTATGTCTACTATGTCTCGCTCAAGGGCGTGACCGGCGCGGGTTCCTTGAACACGCAGGACGTGGCTGAACGCCTGGCGCTGATCCGCCGCCATGTCTCCATTCCGGTGGGCGTGGGCTTCGGCATCCGCGACGCCGAAAGCGCCCAGCGCGTGGCGCGTTCCGCCGACGCGGTGGTCATCGGCAGCAAACTGATCGAAACCATGGAGCAGGCGGTGGCCAATGCGCCCGCCGCCCAGCAAACCGACGCTGCAGTCGCCGCCGCCAGCGGCTGGCTGCGCACCATCCGGCAAGCGCTGGATCAAGTAAAACGAGAAAACGCCTCGGCCTGAACGCCGGGCGCGACCTCATACGGGATGAAACATCAATGAGCTGGATCGAAAAACTCCTGCCTCCTCGCATCAATAAAACCAGCGACAGCGGCGCCCGCCGCGTGCCCGAAGGCTTGTGGGTCAAGTGCCCCTCATGCGAGTCGGTGCTGTATAGCGAAGACCTAGCGGCCAATCTGCACGTGTGCCCCAAGTGCGACCATCACATGCGCATCGGCTCCCGTGCCCGCATCGATTCGTTGCTGGATCTGGAAGGTCGCGTCGAGATCGGCCAGACCACGCGCTCGGTCGACACGCTGAAGTTCAAGGACACCCGCAAGTATCCCGAGCGTCTGCAGGAAGCGACCAAGCAGACCGGTGAAACCGACGCACTGGTGGTCATGGGCGGTTCGATCCGCGGCGTGCCCGCCACGGTGGCCTGCTTCGAATTCGAATTCATGGGCGGCTCGATGGGGTCGGTGGTGGGTGAGCGCTTCGTGCGCGGCGCCCAGGCCGCGCTCGACAACAAGACTGCCTTTATCTGCGTTGCCGCCTCGGGCGGCGCGCGCATGCAGGAAAGCCTGCTGTCGCTGATGCAGATGGCCAAGACCAACGCCATGCTGACGCGGCTGTCGGCCGCCGGCCTGCCGTTCATCAGCGTGCTGACCGACCCCACCATGGGCGGCGTGTCGGCCAGCTTCGCCTTCATGGGCGACGTGGTGATCGCCGAGCCCAAGGCGCTGATCGGCTTCGCCGGTCCGCGCGTGATCGAGCAGACCGTGCGGGAAAAGCTGCCGGAAGGCTTTCAGCGCGCCGAGTTCCTGCTGCAGAAGGGCGCCATCGACATGGTGGTGGATCGCCGTCAGTTGCGCGAGGAAATCGCGCGCTTGCTGGCGCTGCTGAACAACCAGCCCGCCGACGTGGTGGCGGCGGCCTGAGCGCGGATTCGTCCGCCTCTGCGTCAGCAAAAAGCCGGCGGCCTCAGGGCCGCCGGCTTTTTTATTGCTGTTTGCGTTCGGACAGGTTCCGGTCAATAGGTGGATTTTCGGAACAGAGTTTTTCACTGAAAATGTTGCAGCCGTGAGACACAAAAGCAGCCATGCGGCCCGAATTTTGATAATGTTTTGACGGTTGCTATAAGCATTTTTACAGATTACGGAGTCACCAAATGCATTTGAACAAGAAGAAAACGCTGGCGAGCCTGGTCGGATTGGTGCTGGCAGGCGCCGCGGCCATGGCGAGCGCGCAATCGGAAGGAACCCAGGGTGGCGTGACTCTGCAGTACGGCGTTGGCGACCACTACAAGCGCTACACGCTGAACTATGAAACGGCTTCGGTCTGGACGCACCAGTTTGGCGGCAACTGGGGACGCCTGGATCTGACGCCGGAATTCGGCGCGTCCTACTGGACGGCCGATGGTTCGCGCACGCCTGGCCACGCCTGGCAATTCAGCGCCATCCCCATGTTCCGCTGGTGGGCCGGCGAGCGCTTCTACCTCGAAGCGGGTATCGGCGCCACGCTGTTCTCGACCACCCGCTTCGCCAACGAGAACATCAGCACGGCCTTCCAATTCGGCGATCACGTCGGCATGGGTTTCCTGCTGACGCCGAACAACCGCATCGGTCTGCGCTATTCGCACTTCTCCAACGCCAGCATCAAGCGCCCGAATCCGGGCCTGGATGCGGTGCAGATCAGCTACACGTACCAGTTCTGATCGAAGCCGGGCGGGAACCTCCCGCCTGGGCAAGTCATCGCCAACCCCACAGGCCAAGGCCGTGGGGTTTTTTATTGCGGCCAAGACGAGGCGCTGCGCGGTCGCGGCTGGCGAGGCATGAGAGGTGCCCCAGAAAGAACAATCCCCACTCAGCGGATCGCTTCGTGGGGATCGGGATGACCATCTCATTAGCCCCCGCTTTACGGCGGGGGCTTTTCAGGGCGCGGCTTAGTGGCGCGTTTCTACCTGAACCAGCGGTTCAGTCGAAACGGACGGCACGGCCTTGCGCTCACGACCCAGGCGGGCCGGCGTGTGCGCGGCGGCGATACGCAGCTGCGTTTGCGCATGGCGGTCCGGATCGGTTTCCACCCACTGCAGGCCAGCGGCGTTGACGACGTCGTGCAGGGCCTGGGCCTTGGCGGACGGCGTTGCTGCCGGGATGACGATGGGTTGCTCGGCAACCGCCGGGGCCGGAGCGGCGGCGGGAGCCGGGGCGGCGGCCACGGGCTCGACCGGAGCGGGCGCTTGTGCTGCCGGCGCGGCAACTTGCGTCACCACGGGTTCGACGGCGGGCGCTTCGACCGGTGCGGCAACGGGTGCGGCAACAGGCGCGGGTGCGGCGGCGGGCTCCACGGCCACGGGGGCCGGGGCTTCGTCGCGCGGCTGCGCTTGCGTGACCACGGGCTCGACGGGCGTCGCCTGAACCGGCTCGGTCTTGACGGCTTGCTCGACTGCCGGAGCAGCTTCGGCCTGAGCGGCCTGAACGGTTTCTTCAGCAGGCGCGGCGGCTTGCGGCTGAGCAGGCGTTTCAGCCGATTCAGCGGGGGCCTGGGCCTGAACAGCCTCGGCGCCGTTGTCCTCGTCACCAGCGTCGTCCAGCTGTTCGTCGCTGCCGATCAGGCCGTTCTCGTCCTGGCTGCGGCGGCCGCGGCGGCTGCGGCGGCGGCGACGCTTGCGCTCGGGATCGGCCGAGCCTTCGGCGCCTTCGGCCAGCGCGATGCCGTCTTCCGTTTGCTCGATGGCATCCGTCTGTTCCTGGAGGGCGGCCACGGGAGCGGCTTCAGCGGCGGGAACGGCGGGCTTGGCGTCGGGCAGCGCGGTGGCCACGGTCTGGGCCAGCGCCGCGACCATGCTTTCCTGTTCGCTCATCGGCGCGTCGGATTGGCCTTCCTCGCGGCGGTTGCGGCCACGGCCGCGACGGCGATTGCGGCCGGCGCCGGCGTCATCGCCAGCGGCCTCGGCTGCCTGCTCGGGGCGGTTGTTGGCCAGCGCGGCCTGGTCGCGATCGGCGCGGGCTTCGTTACGGCCCTGGCGCTCGCCACGTTCCGGCCGTTCGGCGCGTTCCGGACGCTCGGCGCGCTCGCCTTCGGCACGGCGGTTGCCGCGCACGTGCTGGCGGCCGCCTTCGGCGCCTTCAGCGCTGTCGCCGCGCGCTTCATTGCGGCGGTTGCGGTTGCGGTCAGAGCCATGGCGTTCGCCGCGGCGGTCTTGGCCGTCGTGGCGGCCCTTGCCGCGGCCGGAGGCGCCGCGCTTGGCGGTGTCTTCCTGGGCAGCGGGGGCGGCGGCGGGCTTGGCGCTGTCGCCATTGCCGGTCAGCCAGCCGACCAGACGCTTGAACAGGCCGCCCAGGCCGCCGGAGGCGGCAGGAGCGGGCGCGGCGGCGGCCGGCGCCGGGGCCGGCGTGGACACGGGCGCGGGTTGCGAGGGCGTGATGCCCTTGACCAGCGCTTCCGGGCGGCTCTTGATCTCGTGCTCGCGCGGCTGCCAGGCGGCATCCGTGGACGGAGCCTCGACCAGCTCGAAGCTGGTCTTCACTTCCTCGAGGCGCGGGTCGTCATGACGCAGGCGCTCGATGTGGTGATGCGGCGTTTCCAGATGCTTGTTGGGGATCAGCAGCAGGTTGACCTTCAGGCGCGCTTCCATCTTGGTGATGTCGGAGCGCTTTTCGTTCAGCAGATAGGTGGCCACGTCCACCGGCACCTGGGCGTGCACGGCGGCGGTGTTTTCCTTCATGGCCTCTTCCTGCAGCAGGCGCAGGACGTGCAGGGCGCTGGATTCCGCGTCGCGGATCACGCCGGTGCCGTTGCAGCGCGGGCAGGTGATGTGCGAGCCTTCGTTCAGGGCCGGACGCAGGCGCTGGCGCGACAGTTCCATCAGGCCGAAACGGGAGATCTTGCCCATCTGCACGCGGGCGCGGTCGAAATGCAGGGCATCACGCAGGCGCTGTTCGACGGCGCGCTGGTTCTTGCTGTCCTCCATGTCGATGAAGTCGATGACGATCAGGCCGCCCAGGTCGCGCAGGCGCAGCTGGCGGGCCACTTCGTCGGCTGCTTCCACGTTGGTGCGCAGCGCGGTTTCCTCGATGTCGGCGCCGCGGGTGGAACGGGCCGAGTTGACGTCCACGGACACCAGCGCCTCGGTGTGGTCGATGACCACGGCGCCGCCGGACGGCAGCTGCACGGTGCGGGAGTAGGCCGTTTCGATCTGGTGTTCGATCTGGAAGCGCGAGAACAGCGGGATGTCGTCACGGTAGCGCTTGACGCGCTGGACGTTGTCCGGCATCACCACGCTCATGAACGCGGTGGCCTGGTCGGCGATCTCGTCGGTGTCGATGAGGATTTCACCGATTTCCGGGGAGAAATAGTCGCGGATGGCGCGGATGACCAGGCTGGACTCGAGATAGATCAGGATGGGCGCGGAATTGTCGCGCGCCGCGCCGTCGATCGCCGTCCAGAGCTGCAGCAGGTAGGACAGGTCCCACTGGAGCTCTTCGACGTTGCGGCCGATGCCGGCGGTGCGGGCGATGATGCTCATGCCCTGGGGCAGCTCGAGCTGCTCCATCGTGTCGCGCAGTTCCTGGCGGTCCTCGCCCTCGACGCGGCGCGAAACGCCGCCGCCACGGGGGTTGTTGGGCATCAGGACCAGATAGCGGCCGGCCAGCGAGATGAACGTGGTCAGGGCGGCGCCCTTGTTGCCGCGCTCTTCCTTTTCAACCTGGACGATCAGTTCCTGGCCTTCGCGCAGGGCGTCCTGGATGCGCGCGCTGCGCACGTCCACGCCTTCCTTGAAGTAGCTGCGGGCCACTTCCTTGAAGGGCAGGAAGCCGTGACGGTCTTCGCCGTAGTTGACGAAGCAGGCTTCGAGGCCGGGTTCGATACGGGTGATGACACCTTTGTAGATGTTGCCTTTGCGTTGTTCGCGGCCGGCAGTCTCGATGTCGAGGTCGATGAGCTTCTGCCCATCAACGATAGCGACGCGCAATTCTTCCTGGTGCGTCGCATTGAACAGCATGCGCTTCATGAGAGGGGTTCTCCGTTGTCATGACGCGCCGATATCGGCGCGTGACCTCGGGTCACTCGGGCGCAGCGGCTGAAGCGGGCAAGAAGGATGCGGACCGTACCTGGGCGGCGCCCAGGCGTATCCGCCGCGGGTCAGGCGGGCACGTCGTGCCGTACGGCACGGGGTTCTGTCAGCAGGAGGGTCAGCTTCACTGAGTGTGGTTTGACGGAATGTGCTGTGAACGTCAGTTGCGGCAGGAATGGATGCCGACGCGCAACTGGTGCTTTAAATAGTAGATGCGACGATTCTTGCGATGCTTCAGGGCGCTTGCGGCAAGCAACGGACCTGCGGCGACAGCGGGCAAAAAGTGAATGCCACACCACTGTCCGGCAGGCCGCGGTTGCGCCGGCGACCAAGAGACCCAGGGGTTGAATCAGCAGGCAGTACAATGGCGGCCCGCGCGCTCGACGGAGTTGCGTACTTGTTGCATCTCTACGCCAGGCGGCTAGTTCAGCCCCTTAAGGCTGTCCCGATTATATGTCGCTTTCCGCAATGCGCAAAGAAACTTCCTCCCCTGCAAGCCCCCCCGCCGTCCGGATGGTCGAGGTCGACGCCGAACATGCCGGCCAACGCCTGGACAATTACCTGCTGCGGCTGTGCAAAGGCGTGCCCAAGACGCATATCTATAAGGCGATCCGCGGCGGCGAGGTGCGGGTAAACAAGGGACGCAGCCAGGCCGATTACCGGGTGGCCGAGGGCGACATCGTCCGCATTCCGCCCCTGAGGCTGCCCGATCCCGGCGCGCCCAAGCCCGTGCCGGCCGCCGAGTTTCCGGTGGTCTACGAGGACGACGCCATGCTGGTGGTCGACAAGCCTGCCGGCGTGGCGGTCCACGGCGGCAGCGGCGTGTCTTTTGGCGTGATCGAGCAGTTGCGCGCCGCCCGGCCGCAGGCGAAATTCCTGGAACTGGTCCACCGGCTGGATCGGGAAACCTCGGGCCTGCTCATGGTCGCCAAGAAGCGCAACGCGCTGCTGGCCCTGCATGCCATGCTGCGCGAGGGCAAGGGCGAGAAGCACTACCTGGCGTTGGTGGAGGGCGACTGGGTCAACGACCGCCAGCACATCAAGCTGAGCCTGTCCAAATGGACTACGCAGAGCGGCGAGCGCCGGGTCAAGGTGGATCCGGACGGCCAACGTGCGCATACTATCGTCAGCCTGAAGCAGCGTTTCGGCGGTTACAGCCTGGTGGACGCGGAGTTGCGCACGGGGCGTACTCACCAGATCCGGGTCCACCTGGCTTCCAGCGGGTTTCCCATCGTGGGCGACGACAAGTATGGCAACGACGAGGTCCGGGCGCAGTTTTCGCGTCAGGGGTTCGGGCGCATGTTTCTGCATGCGCATCGCCTGACGCTGGCGCATCCGCTGACGGGCGAAACCCTGACGCTGACGGCGGAGTTGCCCCCCGCATGCCTGAAGTTGTTGAAACAGTTGGAGTCTGTCTGATGTCTATGTATACGCTGGTGGTGTTCGATTGGGACGGCACCCTGATGGATTCCACTCACAGCATCGTGGCCGCCATTCAAGGCGCCTGTCGCGACCTGGAGCTGCCTGTGCCCTCGGCGTCCGATGCCAGCTGGGTCATAGGCCTGTCCCTGGAAAGCGCGCTGCGCCGCGCGGTGCCCGAGCTGACGCAGGCCATGGTGCCGCGCTTTCTCGAGCGCTATCGCACGCATTATCTGCTGCGGGATCCCGAGCTGCGCCTGTTCGACGGCGTGCCCGAGATGTTGGATGCGCTGGCCAGGCAAGGCATCCAGCTGGCCGTGGCGACCGGCAAGAGCCGTATCGGCCTGAACCGCGCGCTGGCCGCCACCGGGCTGGGGCCCAGGTTCGCGGCTACCCGGACCGCCGACGAGACCTTCAGCAAGCCGCATCCGGCCATGCTGCATGAGCTGATGCAGGAACTGGACGTGGCGCCGGAGCAGGTCCTGATGGTGGGGGACACATCGCACGACCTGCAGATGGCCATCAATGCCGGCGTGCACGGCCTGGGCGTGACCTACGGCGCGCATACCCTGAAAGAACTTGAGGGTTGCTCGCCCCAGGCGGTGCTGGGCAGCGTGCCCCTGGTGCGCGAGTGGTTGCTTGACCGGGTGCGCGCCGCCGCCTGAGCGCGGGCCGACGCTCGCCGGCGACGTTTCCTTCAATCGGAATCCCCGTGATCCGGCCGAACCGTGTCATCGTGCTCCGGAACGTCTTGCTCCTGATCCGGTCTATCCGCCTGGTGTGACGCGCCGGGCGGGCGCAGGCTGAAGATCGGCGCATTTCGCCCGGAGCGGAATATCATGGGGCGCACAGTCGTCCATGGATTGCGCCGCGCGTTTTTCGCGGCCGCCGACTTCGGAGATCATGATGCTGATACGCAAGCCCGACGCCATCCAGTCGTCCGAGATCACGCCTGAGCGGGTCTGGCGCGCCAGGCGCGATCTGATCCTGGGGGCGGGCGTCGCCGCGGCGGGCCTGGGCCTGCCGGGGTGGGCGGGCCGCGCCTGGGCCGCGAATGCGCCCGTGGGCGAGCCGGCCGTGCTGCCCGGGCAGGCAAGTCCCCTGAGCGTCATGGACAAGCAGACGTCGCTGTCTGATATCACGTCCTACAACAACTACTATGAATTCGGCCTGGACAAGAGCGACCCGGCGGCCCATGCGGGCAAGTTGCAGACGCGCCCCTGGACGGTGAGCGTCGAAGGCGAGGTCGGCAAGCCGCGCACCTTCGATATCGAAGAACTGCTCAAGCTCGCGCCCATGGAAGAGCGGGTCTACCGGTTGCGCTGTGTCGAAGGCTGGTCCATGGTCATTCCCTGGGTGGGCTATTCGCTTTCCGCCCTGCTCAAACAGGTTGAGCCGACCGCCAATGCGAAGTACGTCGAGTTCGTGACCGTCGTGCAGCGCGACAACATGCCGGGCGTGCGTGCGGGGGTGCTGGACTGGCCATATGTGGAAGGCCTGCGCATCGACGAAGCCATGCACCCGCTGGCCATGCTGGTGTTCGGCCTGTATGGCAAGGTCCTGCCCAATCAGAACGGGGCGCCTTTGCGGCTGGCGGTGCCGTGGAAGTATGGCTTCAAATCGGCCAAATCGCTGGTCAAGATCCGGCTGGTCGAAAAGCAGCCGGTGTCTTCCTGGATCAAGGCCGCGCCGCAGGAGTATGGCTTCTACGCCAATGTGAACCCGGCCGTGCCGCATCCGCGCTGGAGTCAGGCCAGCGAGCGGCGCATCGGCGAGGACGGCCTGTTCAGTCCGAAGCGCAAGACGCTGCCGTTCAATGGCTATGCGGATCAGGTCGCGGCCCTTTATCAGGGCATGGACCTGAAGGCCAATTACTGAGGCGCGCATGGCCCGGACCGGCGCGCCCGCTCCTCACGCTTCCACGGCGGCCGAAACGCGTCGCGATGCCGCTACGCCCAAGGTCCAGTGGTCGGCGCTTGCGGTCGGGCGCGTCAAGCCCGCGCTGTTTCTGTTGGGAATGACGCCTTTCGCCCGCTGGATCTGGCTGGGGCTGAACAATGGCTTGACGGCCAATCCGGTGGAGTTCCTGACCCGTTCGTCCGGCACCTGGACGCTGGTCTGCCTGCTGGTCACGCTGGCCATCACGCCTTTGCGCCGTCTGACCTGGCAGCCGGCGCTGGTGCGGCTGCGCCGCATGTGCGGGCTGTTTGCCTTCTTCTACGGCTTCCTGCATTTCATGGCCTGGGTCTGGTGGGACCGGGGATTCGACCCTGGGCAGATGCTGGCCGATATCGGCGAGCGGCCCTTCATCACCGTGGGCTTTGTCGCCTTTGTGCTGATGGCGGCGCTGGCGGCCACGTCCACGCAGTGGGCCATGCGCAGGCTGGGCAAACGCTGGCAGCGCCTGCACCGGGCGGTGTACGCCATCGGCCTGCTGGCGGTGTTGCACTACTGGTGGCACAAGGCGGGCAAGAACGACCTGGAACAACCCATGATCTACGCCGCCGTGCTGGCGGTGCTGCTGGGCTGGCGGGTGGCCGCCTGGTGGCGGCGTCGTTCCTGAGCGCGGGCGGCTGCCGACCGCCGCTCGTGGTCTTGCGCGCCGGCGGGGCCGGGTCTCAGGGCATCGCCATCATGATTGCAGCGGTTTCAGCGTCGGGTTGGCCGTCGTAGCGCGCCGGGCGGTAATGCATCTGGAAGGCCGCCAGCACGTTGATGGTGGCGCGGTCCAGCGTGCCCGTTTGCGGGCTGGCGTAGCCCAGGCGTTGCAGCTGCTGCTGGAACCATGCGGGCGCGGGCAGCGGCTCGGCCTGCAGGCGCGCAAGCTGCGCCGCCGCGCCGGCCTCGTCGTACCAGCGGCCGATGCCGGCGGCCGCCAGCTGCTTCCACGGGAACAGCGGGCCGGGATCCACCTTGCGCTGCGGCGCGATGTCGCTGTGGCCCACCACATTCTCCGGCGCGACGCCATGGCGCTGGATCAGGTCGCGCACCAGGATGGTCAGGGCGCGGATCTGGCGGTCGTCATAGGCGTGCCAGACGCGGCCGCCGTCCGCGCCCTGGGTCCAGCCGGCGTTGACCAGTTCGATGCCGATGGACGTGCTGTTCATGGCTGTGATGCCATACCAAGAGCTGTTGCCGGCGTGCCAGGCGGCGCGCGTTTCGTCGACCAGGCGGTGGGCGCGACCCGCGGGGCTCAGCAGGTAGTGCGCGCTGACCTTGCCCTTGGATAGCAACTGCATGGAGCGCGCGTCGTCTTCGGTGGTGTAGTGGATCACGATGGCGCGCACGCGGCTGCTCTGGCTGACGGCGTTTACCGAGGTGTCCAGGTCCAGGCCGGCGGGGCCGCGCGTGGCGCAGCCCGCCAGGGCCGCCGCGGCGGCCAGGATGAGGGAAAGTCGCAGCATGGTCAGCGGGCCAGGAACAGGAACAGGGTGGGCAGCTTGTCGAGCTGAGGGGCGGGCAGTTTCTTCCACTCGGCGATGGTGTGGGTGGCCACCCATTCATCGCTGGTGGTGAGGGACCGCGCCACGCACAGCCGGGTGTCGCCCTTGAGGCTGGCCAGCAGCGTGGCGTACATGGCGGCGTTGCGGTAGGGGGTTTCGATCAGCAGCTGGGTCTGGTCGTGGCGGGCGGAATGCTGCTCCCAGGCGCGCAGCTGCTTGGCTCGCTCGCCCGCGTCCACCGGCGCATAGCCGTGGAAGGCGAAGCGCTGCCCGTCCAGGCCGCTGGCCATCAGTCCCAGCAGGATGGAGGAGGGGCCGACCCAGGGTCGCACCGCGATGCCCAGGCGGTGGGCGGCGGCCACGACCTTGGCGCCGGGGTCGGCGACGGCGGGGCAGCCGGCCTCGGAAACCAGTCCGATTTCACCGCCTTGACGGGCGCTTTGCAGCCAGGACTGGATCTGTCCGTCGTCTGCCTTGTCGCTCAGCGTATGGATCGTGATTTCCTGCAGCGGACGCTCGGTGCCGACCAGCTTCAGGAAGGCGCGGGCGGTCTTGGCGTTCTCGGCGATATAGGTATCCAGCCTGCCCGCCAGGGCGCGGACCTCGGCCGGCAGCCAGCGCTCCGGCGCCGCTTCGCCCAGGCCGACGGGAATCAGGTGCAGCGCGCCGCTCATGCCGCGGCTCCGGGTGCGGCCAGCGGATCCAGGCCGAAGCGCGCCAGCATGCTGGTCAGCGCGATCAGGGGCAGCCCGATGATGGCGGTCGGGTCGTCGCTCTGGATGCTCTCCATCAGGGCGATGCCCAGGCTTTCCGCCTTGGCGCTGCCTGCGGTATCGTAGGGTTCTTCCGCCCGCAGATAGGCGTCGATCGCCTGATCGGACAGGGGGCGGAAGCGGCAGCGGGTGACGATATCCGCCTTTTCGGTCCGCACGCCGTCGGTAACGGCCAGCGCGCTGTGGAATTCGACGGTCTGGCCGGCCAGCGCCCGCAGTTGAACCCGGGCGCGCTCGAAATCTCCTGGTTTGCCGATGGGTTGCCCGTCCACCGTGGCAACCTGGTCCGAGCCGATCACGACGCAGCCGGGGTGAGCGGATACCACCGCCTGGGCCTTGGCGACGGACAGGCGCAGCGCCAGCGCTTCCGGCGTTTCGCCGGGGTGTGGCGTTTCGTCCACATCGGGGGAAATCGCGATGAAGGGCAGGCGCAGGCGGGAAAGCAGTTCCTTGCGGTAACGGGAGCTTGAGGCAAGAATCAGGCGAGGCTGTGAGGGCATGCGGAATTTGACGCTAGTACGTAAGTCACAGTATTATCTAACGTTTTGCGGTATTTTTGCAGGAACATCACCTAATGAGCGACGAGACCAAGGACGCCAAGCGCATGCCTGGCTCGGGCGATAGCGGTGGCGCTGACGGCAAGAATGGCGGCAATGGCGGCCGCGCCAAGGGTGCGGGCGGCAAGAATAATGGCGGTGTGGATCGCATCGATGCCTTCGCGTTTGCCCGGTTGGGCAAGGAAGCGCAGGGTACGGTGCCGCTGGTGCGCCTGACGCGTTTTACCGATGGGCTGCCTGAGCAGCCCGCCGGTGCAGCGGGTCTGGTGACCTGGTCGGTGCGCGGCGAACAAGGCAAGTCCGGCTTGCTCGCCGGCGAGCCGCTGCTGCACCTGCACGTGCAGGCCAATCCGCTTGTGATTTGCCAGCGCTGCAATGCGCCGTTCGCTTATCCGGTCGATAGCCAGACGCTGCTGCATCTGGTCAAGTCCGAAGACGATCTCGACGATGGGTTTTCCGCCTCAGGGCAGGGAGACGGCGAGGACGACGAAGACGATGACGGCGAAGAAGGACAAGGTTTTGCGCCCGATCAACCCGAAAAGGTGGTGGGGTCGCATCATTTCGATCTGTTGGCCCAGATCGAGGATGAGCTCATTCTGAGCGTTCCGTATGTGCCCAAGCATGATGTATGCCCGGGCGCGCAGGCCAATGACGGCGATGCTTCCCAAGAGCCCGTTGTCAAGCGTCCGTCGCCGTTTGCGGTGCTGGAACAACTGAAGCACAAAGATTGAGATCAACATCGGGCCGCATCGCGTACAATGCGCCCCGTTTCTAGGAGTCATCATGGCTGTTCAACAAAACAAGAAGTCCCCGTCCAAGCGCGGTATGCACCGTTCGCATGATTTTCTGGTGAACCCGTCGACGGCTATCGAGCCGACCACCGGCGAAACGCACCTGCGTCACCACATCAGCCCCAACGGCTTCTATCGTGGCCGCAAGGTCCTGAAGACCAAGGCCGACGAATAAGGCCCCCGGGCCGAACTCGTACCCGGACCATTTCGGCTGAGCGCTGATACCTGGCCCCCGTGATACGCATCGCCATAGACTGCATGGGCGGAGACTTCGGTCTGCCCGTCACGATTCCGGCCGCGATCGAGTTCGCCCGGCAATTTCCGGATACCCGGCTATTGCTGGTCGGGCTTCCCGACGCCATCGAAGCGGCGCTCTCCGAGCATCGCGGCGTAGACCGTGATCGCTTTGAGATCGTCGCGGCTTCCGAAGTCGTCACGATGGACGACCCCGTCGAAGTCGCCCTGCGCCGCAAGAAAGACTCCTCCATGCGCCTGGCCGCCCAGTCCGTCAAGGACGGGCGCGCCGACGCCTGCGTTTCCGCGGGCAACACCGGCGCCTGGATGGCCATTTCCCGCTACGTGCTCAAGACGCTGGACGGCATCGACCGCCCGGCGATCGCCACGTCCATTCCGAACCAGACCGGTCGCGCCACCACGGTGCTGGATCTGGGCGCGAACGTGGACTGCACGGCCGAGCACCTGCTGCAATTCGCCATCATGGGCGCCGCGCTGACGCAGGCGGTGGACCACCGCGACAACCCCACGGTGGGGCTGCTCAACATCGGCGAGGAAGTCATCAAGGGCAACGAGGTCGTCAAGGAAGCCGCCGAACTCCTGCGCTCCAGCCCGTTGAACTTCTACGGCAACGTGGAAGGCAATGACATCTTCAAGGGCACTGTCGACGTGGTGGTCTGCGACGGCTTCGTCGGCAACGTCGTGCTCAAGTCCGTGGAAGGGCTGGCCAAGATGCTGTCCAGCGTCATCCGCGAGGAATTCAAACGCAACCTCATCACGCTCCTGGCGGGCGCGCTGGCCAAGCCGGTGCTCAACCGCCTGCGCAACCGCGTCGACAATCGCCGCTACAACGGCGCCGCCTTGCTGGGCTTGCGTGGCGTCGTGATCAAGAGCCACGGTTCGGCGGACGCCTATGCCTTCGGTTTCGCCCTGCAGCGCGCCCGCGAAGCCGTCGTGAGTAAACTGCTGGAGCGCACCGCGCAGACGGTCGCCCAGATCACCAGGCGCGTTCAGTCTGGCGACGGCGCTTCCGCGCCCGCGCCGAACGCGGCCGGGGACATCGCTTGATGGATACCGCAATGAAATATTCCGTGATCGCGGGCACCGGCAGCTTCCTGCCGGAACGCGTGGTTTCGAATGACGCGCTGGCCGCCGAGCTGGCGACGCGCGATATCGCCACTTCCGACGAGTGGATCGTCGAGCGCACCGGCATCCGCCAGCGCCATCTCGCTGAACGCGGTGTCACCACCAGCCAGCTGGCCACCGAGGCGGCGCGCCGCGCCATGGCCGACGCCGGCGTCGAGGCGTCCGAAATCGATCTCATCGTCCTGGCGACCTCCACGCCGGACTTCGTGTTTCCCAGTACCGCCTGTCTGGTCCAGGCCAACCTGGGCGCCAAGGGCTCCGCCGCCTTCGACGTGCAGGCCGTGTGCAGCGGCTTCGTCTACGCGCTGACCACCGCCGACAGCTTCATCCGCGCCGGCCGCGCGCGCTGCGCGCTGGTCATCGGCGCCGAGGTGTTCTCGCGCATCCTGGACTGGAACGACCGCAAGACCTGCGTGCTGTTCGGCGACGGCGCCGGCGCCGTGATCCTCAAGGCTTCCGACAAGCCCGGCATCCTGGCCGCCCAGCTGCATGCCGATGGCTCGCAGACCAAGATCCTCAGCGCCGAAGGCAACGTCGCCTACGGCAGCGTCACTGGCGACCCCTTCCTGCGCATGGACGGCCAGGCCGTCTTCAAGCAGGCCGTCACGGTGCTGGACCGCTCCGCCCGCGACACCTGCGCCGAGGCCGACGTTGACGTCAGCGAGGTCGACTGGCTGATTCCGCACCAGGCCAACGTCCGCATCCTGAATTTCCTGGCGCGCAAGCTCAGCGTGCCGACCGAGAAGGTCGTCATCACCGTCGACCAGCATGCCAATACCTCCGCGGCCAGCGTGCCCCTGGCGCTGGATGCCGCGCGCCGCGACGGCCGCGTCAAGCCCGGCCAGCTCATCCTGATGCAAGGCGTGGGCGGCGGGTTCACCTGGGGCTCGGTGCTCGCCCGCATGTAACAGGCGGGTGTGCGCGAGGCGGCGCAAGTCGCCGCCGCGATCGCCCGCCGCTCCCACAGACTCGAATTCATCCACACGCTTAACCATGACCATGAAAATCGCTTTTGTCTTTCCTGGCCAGGGCTCTCAAGCCGTCGGCATGCTGGACGCCTGGTCGGGCGTGGCCGCCGTCACCGATTCCGTGGCGCGCGCTTCGGCCGCCCTGGGTCAGGATCTGGCCGCGCTGATCGCGCAGGGGCCGGTCGAACAGCTCAATCTGACCACCAACACCCAGCCGGCCATGCTGACCGCGGGCGTGGCGTTCTACAACGCCTGGCTGGCCGCAGGCGGCCGCAAGCCCGATGTGGTGGCCGGTCATAGCCTGGGCGAGTATGCCGCGCTGACCGCCGCCGGCTCGCTGGCGCTGGAAGACGCCGTGCGCCTGGTGCGCGTGCGCGCCGACGCCATGCAGGCCGCCGTGCCCGTGGGCACCGGCGCCATGGCCGCCATCCTGGGCCTGGACGACGACGCCGTGCGCGCCGCCTGCGCCTCGGCCGCCCAGGGCGAGGTCGTGGAGGCCGTGAATTTCAATGCGCCCGCCCAGGTCGTGATCGCCGGCCACAAGGCCGCCGTCGAGCGCGCCTGTGAGCTGGCCAAGGCCGCCGGCGCTAAGCGCGCGCTGCTGCTGCCGGTGTCGGCGCCGTTCCACTCCAGCCTGCTCAAGCCCGCCGCCGATGTACTGGCGACGGCGCTGGCCGCCGTGAACGTGTCGGCGCCGCAGATCCCGGTGATCAACAACGTCGACGTGGCCTCGCCCGTCGAACCGGGGGCTATCCGCGATGCGTTGGTGCGTCAGGCGTGGCATCCTGTGCGTTGGGTGGAAACGCTGCGCGCCATGAAGGCGCAGGGCGTCACGCACGTCATCGAATGCGGTCCCGGCAAGGTGCTCGCCGGCCTGACCAAGCGCATCGACCCCGAACTCACCGGCCTGGCCATCACCGATCCGGCTTCCCTGGACGCCGCGCTGGCCGCGGTCAACGGAAACTGAAAGACATGGACTACTCCACTGAACTGCAGGGCAAGACCGCCCTGGTGACCGGCGCCACGCGCGGCATCGGCCGCGCCATCGCCCTGGAACTGGCGGCGCGTGGCGCCGTCGTGGTCGGCACCGCTACCTCCGAGTCGGGCGCCGCCGCCATCACCGAGGCGCTGGCGCCGTTCGGCGGCCGTGGCGTCGTGCTGGACGTGACTAATGCCGAAGCCTGCGACGCGCTCATCGACGCGCTGGGCAAGGAAAGCGGTGGTCCCCACATCCTCGTCAATAATGCCGGCATCACCCGCGATACGCTGGCAATGCGCATGAAAGACGACGACTGGTCGGCGGTCATCGACACCAACCTGGCCTCGGTCTTCCGCCTGTCGCGCGGCGTGCTGCGCAACATGATGAAGGCCCGCTGGGGACGCATTATCAACGTGACCTCGGTGGTGGGCTCGTCGGGCAATCCCGGTCAGGCCAACTACGCGGCCGCCAAGGCGGGCGTGGCTGGCATGGCGCGCGCGCTGGCGCGCGAGCTGGGCAGCCGCAACATCACCGTGAACTGCGTGGCACCGGGTTTCATCGATACCGACATGACGCGCGCGCTGGGCGAAACCCAGACGGCGGCGCTGCTGCAGCAGATTCCGCTGGGCCGCCTGGGCGCGCCTGCCGACATCGCGCACGCGGTCGCATTTTTGTCCGGCCCGCAAGCGGGTTACATTACCGGCACCACCCTGCACGTCAACGGCGGGATGTACATGCAATAAGTCGCGAAACGCGCATATCGGGCCACCGGCAGGCTGGGGGCCCGGCGCGCGGTTCACATTGGATGCATCGCACACCGGCTTCCTGCGCCATCTCGGCGACAGATCAGTGGGCGATGTAATTTTGTCACGGCCGGGCGTTGCTTTACTCTGCGCTTGGCTATAATTCGCGGGATTTTTCCCATTTGGAGATCTGCATGGAAAGCATCGAACAGCGCGTCAAGAAGATCGTCGCTGAACAACTTGGCGTGAACGAAGCCGAGATCAAGAACGAATCCTCCTTCCTTGACGACCTCGGTGCCGATTCGCTCGACATGGTCGAACTGGTCATGGCGCTCGAAGACGAATTCGAGACCGAGATCCCCGACGAAGAGGCCGAAAAGATCACGACCGTGCAACAAGCGATTGATTACATCAATTCGCACGGCAAGCAGTAAGCTCAGCCTATACCTTTCCGGCGGCCCGAAACGTCTTTTCGGGACCGGCCGGGAATCGGGGCGGTTTCAGGAAAATGCCGCGTGGTTCGCACGCGGGGCAGGTGTCGCAGCCTGGCCCGTAGTCGCGAGCGCCACGCGCGCAGCGCATCCCGAAAACCGCCTTTCTTTTGTCTGTTTGAGGAGTCATCCGTGAAGCGACGTGTCGTCATCACCGGCCTTGGTATCGTTTCGCCCGTGGGCAACGACATCACCACCGCTTGGGACAATATCGTCAACGGACGTTCTGGCATCAGCCGCATCAGCCGTTTCGATCCCTCGGCCATCACCACCCATATCGCAGGCGAAGTCAAAGACTTCGACATCAGCACCTATATCTCGTCCAAAGAAGCCCGCCAGATGGATACCTTCATCCATTACGGCCTGGCCGCGGGCATGCAGGCATGGCGCGACTGCGGATTGGAAGTCACCGAAGCCAACGCCGAACGCATCGGCGTGATCGTGGGTTCGGGCATCGGCGGACTGCCGCGTATCGAGGAAACCCAGGTCGAATATCTGGCCAAGGGTCCGCGCCGTATTTCCCCGTTCTTCGTGCCGGGTTCCCTGATCAACCTGATCTCCGGTCATATCTCCATCACGTACGGCATGAAGGGTCCGAGCTACGCCGTCGTGTCTGCCTGCACCACCGGCCTGCATTCCATCGGCGATGCCGCGCGCTTGATCGAGTATGGCGATGCGGATGTCATGCTGGCGGGCGGCGCCGAATCGACCGTGTCTCCGCTGGGCATCGGCGGCTTCGCCGCCATGCGCGCCTTGTCGACGCGCAACGACGATCCCACGACCGCTTCGCGTCCCTGGGACCGCGACCGCGACGGCTTCGTGCTGGGCGAGGGCGCCGGCGTGCTGGTGCTGGAAGAGTACGAACACGCCAAGAAGCGCGGCGCGCGCATTTATGGCGAATTCGCTGGCTACGGCATGAGTTCGGACGCGCACCACATCACGGCTCCCGACAAGGACGGCCCGCGCCGCGGCATTCTCAATGCGCTGCGCAACGGCGGCCTCAATCTTGACGACATTCAGTATGTCAACGCGCACGGCACGTCCACGCCGCTGGGCGACAAGAACGAGTCCGAGGCGCTGAAGCTGGCTTTCGGCGATCACGCCAAGAAGCTGGTGGTCAACTCGACCAAGTCCATGACCGGGCACTTGCTGGGCGCCGCGGGCGGGATCGAAGCCGTGTTCACCACGCTGGCCGTGTACAACCAAGTGTCGCCTCCCACGATCAATATCTTCAATCAGGATCCGGAATGCGATCTGGATTACTGCGCCAACGAGGCGCGGCAAATGAAGATCGACGTGGGGCTGTCGAACTCCTTCGGTTTCGGCGGCACCAACGGCTCGATGGCCGTTCGCCGGGTCTGACTTGGAAGTTCCCGCGCGCGGGCGCCGGGCCGTGCTTGCCGTGGTGACGCGGCCTCGTGCCGCGTCCGCGCTCGCCGGCCTGGCCGTCGCCGTGGCGGCGGCATCCGTGCTGCTGTCGGCGGCCTGGCTGGGCCTGCCGGCCGCCGGCGCCGCGCTCGCGGCGCTGGCGCTCTTGGCGGGGCTGTTACACTCGCTGCGTGGCGGCCTGTCCCCGGTATCCGCGCTGCGAGCCTCCCCTGAGGGCGGCCGCTGGCAATTGCGGCTGCCGTCGGGTTGGCGCGACGCCGGCCTGCTGCGTTGGAGCAGGGGGCCGGCGTGGCTTACGCTCACCCTGCAGCCCTTGCCCTCCGGGAGTATGGCCTTTACTCGCAGCAACTACACCTTTACCGTCTGGCGGCGGGCCCTGAGGCCCGATGCCTGGCGTCGCCTGTGCCTGCTGGCGCAGGCCGAACCGCGCGCAGCCGCCCCTGCCGCGCCGCGGGAGGCCCAATGAGCGAACGCGAAGTCGACGCAGAACTCGTCGCCCGCGTCCAGCGCGGCGACAAGAAAGCCTTTGATCTGCTGGTCCTGAAGTACCAGCGCAAGATTTTGCGCCTGCTGGCGCGAATGATCCGCGATCCGTCGGAAATCGAGGATGTGGCGCAGGAGGCCTTTATCAAGGCCTACCGCGCCTTGCCCCAATTCCGAGGCGAGAGCGCCTTTTACACCTGGTTGTATCGCATCGCCATCAATACGGCGAGAAACTGGCTGGCGTCCCAGGGACGCCGTCCCAGCGCGCCCAATGCGATAGAAACGGAAGACGGTGAAACTTTTAACGAAACCGAGAACCTAACCGACATAAGCACGCCGGAGTCGATGGTTGCCAGCCGCGAGATCGCCCAAACGGTCAACGCGGCTATCGAGCAATTGCCCGAGGAATTGCGCACCGCAATCGTCCTGCGTGAAATCGAAGGTATGAGTTACGAAGACATCGCCCAGAGCATGGACTGCCCGATCGGCACGGTGCGCTCGCGTATTTTCCGCGCGCGCGAAGCCATCGCCGCAAAGTTGCGCCCATTGCTAGGCACCGATGCCGAGCGTCGCTGGTAAGGAGTCGCAGTCATGCAAACAGCAGCCAAGTCCGTCGTGATCGCCGAGTCTTCCTGGGAAGAGTCGGTTTCCGCCTGGATGGACGGAGAAGAATCCGACGATGTCCTCGCAGGCCTGTTGACCCGGGAAGGGCAGCAGACCTGGGATACCTATCATCTGATCGGCGATGCCCTGCGCAATTCCGATCTGGCCCTGACGCCCAGCGCCGCCTTCCAGGCCCGCCTGGCGCGCGCGCTGGACGCCGAATTGCCCATCGTCGCGGCGCCCCGGCGCCGTTCGCCCTTGCGCATGGGACTGTCCGGCCTGGCCGTGGCCGCCGCCGTCGCCACCGTGGCCTGGGTGGCCCAACCCTATCTGTCCGGCGGCTCGCCGGGCGCCGAGACCCGCGTGCTGGCCGACGCCAGCGCGGGCGTCGGCACCGAAGACGCGAGCCTGCGAGATTATCTCGAAGCACATCGGCAGATGGCCGGCCCCAGCGCCGTGCGCCAAGTGTCCTTCGATGCCGGGGCGGGCCGCTGATGGCCTTGGTGCTTCCGACACGCTGGCCGGCCCTGGGCCGCGCCGCTACCTGGCCGGCTCATCGGGCCGCCTGGTTCGCCGCCACGCTGTTCGCTGCATTTCTCGCTGCCCACGAACCCGCTCGCGCGGCCGACGTCACGCCCGCCGCCGCGCCCGAGGATATGGTGCAGTTGCTGTCGCGCATCCAGCAGGCGGCCCGCAAGCAGGACTACGCGGGCGTTTTCATGTATCAGCAGGGCGAGACCATCCAGTCCTCCCGTCTGGTCCATGTGCTGGACGGCACCGGCGAGCGCGAGCGCCTGGAAATCCTGGACGGCCAGCCGCGCGAATATCTGCGCCATAACGAAGATGTGCAGTGCCTGATCCCCGAGCGCAAGACGGTGCTGATCGAGCGTCGCCGCGGCGACCGTTTTCCGGGTCTGCTGCTGGGCGATCCCGCCAATCTGTCCAAGCACTACCGGATCCGCGCGGAATCCGCGCTGCACCGGGTGGCGGGGCGCGAATGCCGGCTGATCACCATCGAGCCCGTGGACAAGCTGCGCTACGGCTATCGCCTCTGTGCGGATGTCGAAACCAATCTGCTGCTGAAGGCGCAGACGCTGAACGCCGCGCGAGGCGTGGTCGAACAGGTGTCCTTCACGTCCCTGCGCCTGGGATCCGAGGTCGATCCGCAATCGCTGGCCTCGCGCTGGAATACCCGCGATTGGAAGGTGCTCGAACCGTCCATGAAACAGGTCGACCTGGCTGCCCAGGGCTGGCGCATTCCCGCTCCCGAGGGTTTCACCGTGATAATGCAGGTGGCGCGCTCGATGGGGCGCTCCGGCACCGTCAGCCAGGTGGTGCTGTCGGATGGCCTGGCGGCGATCTCGGTCTTCATCGAGCCCTACGACAGCCTGCGCGGCCATACGCCGCCTCATGGCGCGGCGCAGCGCGGCTCGATCACGGTCTATGGCACGCGCATCGCCGATTTCTGGTTGACGGCCGTGGGCGAGGTGCCGCTGACCACGCTCGAACAATTGGCCCAGGGCACGGAGTACGTGCCCGCCGCCGCCCCGGCCACGGGCAAGCAGTAATTTCGGAGCAATCTATGAAAACAATGTTGGGGTCGAACCTGCAATTCCGGCGCCTGCTGGCGGCCATGGTTGCGGGCCTGTTGATGTCCACCGCCTATGCGCCGGCCTCCTTGGCGCAAACGCCGACGGTGGCCTTGCCGGATTTCACGACCATCGTCGAGAAAGCCGACCCCGCCGTCGTCAACATCCGCACCACCGCCACCGTGCCGGTGCGCGGTCCGGGGATGGGCGGCGGCAACGATCCCTACGAATTGTTCCGCTGGTTCTTCGGACCGGATTTCCAGCCGCCGGGCCAGCAATCGCCCACGCCGAGGCAGCGTCCGCAGCCTTCGCAGCCTGAAGAGCGCACCGTGCCGCGCGGCGTGGGATCGGGCTTCTTCATCTCCGAAGACGGCTACATCCTCACCAATAACCACGTGGTTGTCGACGCGACCGACATCTACGTCACGCTGACCGACGGCCGCGAATTCAAGGCCAAGGTCATCGGCACGGACGAGCGCACCGACGTCGCCCTGATCAAGGTCGAGGCCAAGGGCATGACGCCGCTGGTCATTGGCGATCCCAAGAAGCTCAAGAAGGGGCAGTGGGTGCTGGCCATCGGCTCGCCGTTCGGCCTGGATTCCACCGTCACGTCCGGCATCGTCAGCGCCATCGGCCGCGATACCGGCGAGTACCTGCCCTTCATCCAGACGGACGTGGCGGTCAACCCGGGCAACTCCGGAGGTCCGCTGATCAATCTCGATGGCGAAGCGGTCGGCATCAATTCGCAGATCATCTCGCGCAGCGGCGGCTTCATGGGCATTTCGCTGGCGATCCCCATCGACGAGGCCATGCGCGTGGTCGACCAGTTGCGCGCCACCGGCAAGGTGACCCGTGGCCGCGTCGGCGTGCAGATCGGCGAGGTTGGCAAGGATGTGGCCGAGGCCATCGGCCTGCCCAAGGCCGAAGGCGCCCTGGTCAGCAGCGTCGAGGTGGACGGTCCGGCCGACAAGGCCGGCGTGCAGCCGGGCGACGTGATCCTGAAGTTCAACGGCGAAACCATCAAGCGCTGGTCCGATCTGCCGCGCATCGTCGGCGAAACCAAGCCGGGCACGAGCGCCGACCTGGAAGTCTGGCGCAAGGGCAAGACGATCACGCTGCCGGTCAAGGTCGGTGAAATCCCGGCCGAGAAGGGCGGCGGCGCCAAGAAGGGCGCGGCGCCTCCCCCGGATGTGACCAACGCGCTGGGTCTGGGCGTGGTCGACGTGCCGGCCGAGGTGCAGCGCAAGCTGCGCATCAAGGGCGGCGTGCAGGTCAAGATCGCCGAGGGCGCGGCGGCCAAGGCCGGATTGCAGGAAGGCGACATCGTGTTGGCTCTGAACGACACCGACGTCACCGGCGCCAAGCAGTTCGGCGAGCTGGTCGCCAAGCTGGACAAGGCGCGCGCGGTGGGCCTGCTGGTCCGTCGCGGCGAGCAGACACAATGGGTGGCGGTGCCCGCGTCCAAATAAGGTCCAAGACCGGCTAAAATGCCTGGTTGCCGCAAGAGGGGGCGCATGGCGCCCCCTCGTTTTTGCCCAGGGCCAGCCGCCCCAGGGCGCATCTCGTCAGCCGTGCGTATTCCGGCGGCGGTGTCTTCCGGCCAGGCGCTGAGCGTTCTGTGTCGAGTGTTCCGTCCCTTTTAAACTCAAGCATGCAGCATATTCGCAACTTCTCCATCATCGCCCACATCGATCACGGCAAATCGACCCTGGCCGATCGCCTGATCCAACGCTGCGGCGGATTGGCGGATCGCGAAATGTCCGCGCAGGTGCTCGATTCCATGGAAATCGAACGCGAACGCGGCATCACCATCAAGGCCCAGACGGCCGCCCTGCATTACAAGGCGCAGGACGGCAAGGTCTACAACCTGAACCTCATCGACACTCCGGGACACGTCGACTTCTCGTACGAAGTCAGCCGTTCGCTGTCTGCCTGCGAGGGCGCGCTGCTGGTGGTGGACGCCTCCCAAGGGGTCGAGGCGCAGACCGTGGCCAACTGCTACACCGCCATCGAGCTGGGCGTGGAAGTGATGCCGGTGCTGAACAAGATGGACCTGCCGCAGGCCGATCCCGAAGGCGCGCGCCAGGAAGTCGAGGACGTGATCGGCATCGACGCCTCGCAGGCCGTGCTGGCCAGCGCCAAGACCGGCATGGGCATCGACGAGATCCTGGAATCCATCGTGGCCCGCGTGCCGGCGCCCAAGGGGGATCCCGAGGCGCCGCTGCAGGCGCTGATCATCGACTCGTGGTTCGACAACTACGTGGGCGTGGTGATGCTGGTGCGCATCGTCAACGGCGTGCTCAAGCCCAAGGACAAGATCCTGCTGATGGCCTCCGGCGCCACCCACCTGTGCGAGCAGACCGGCGTGTTCACGCCGAAGTCGCAGCAGCGCCCGCACCTGTCGGCGGGCGAGGTGGGCTTCATCATCGCCGGCATCAAGCAGCTCGAAGACGCCAAGGTCGGCGACACGGTGACGCTGGCCAACAAGCCGGCCGCCGCGCCGCTGCCGGGCTTCAAGGAAGTCAAGCCGCAGGTGTTCGCCGGCCTGTACCCGGTCGAAAGCTCGGAATACGACCAGCTGCGCGATTCGCTGGAAAAGCTCAAGCTGAACGACGCCGCGCTGATGTTCGAGCCGGAAGTGTCGCAGGCGCTGGGCTTTGGTTTTCGCTGCGGCTTCCTGGGCCTGCTGCACATGGAAATCGTGCAGGAGCGCCTGGAACGCGAATTCGACATGGACATCATCACCACCGCGCCGTCGGTGGTGTACGAAGTCGAGCAGCGCGACGGTTCGATCATCACGGTCGAAAGCCCGTCGCGCATGCCGGAAGTGGGCAAGATCGCCGATATCCGCGAGCCGATCGTGAAGGTCACGCTGTTCATGCCGCAGGACTACGTCGGTCCGGTCATGACGCTGTGCAACAACAAGCGCGGCGTGCAGGTCAACATGAGCTATCACGGCCGCCAGGTGCACCTGGTGTACGAGATCCCGCTGGCCGAGATCGTGCTGGACTTCTTCGACAAGCTCAAGTCGGTGTCGCGCGGCTACGCCTCGATGGACTATGAGTTCCTGGAGTACCGCTCGGCCGACGTGGTGCGCGTGGACCTGCTGATCAACAACGACCGCGTCGACGCGCTGGCCGTGATCGTCCACCGCAGCAACGCCCGCCATCGCGCCCGCGACGTGGTGACGCGCATGCGCGGACTGATTCCGCGCCAGATGTTCGACGTGGTGATCCAGGCCGCCATCGGCGCCGAGATCATTGCGCGCGAGAACGTCAAGGCGCTGCGCAAGAACGTGCTGGCCAAGTGCTATGGCGGCGACATCTCCCGCAAGAAGAAGCTGCTTGAAAAGCAGAAGGCCGGCAAGAAGCGCATGAAGCAGGTCGGCAGCGTCGAGATTCCGCAAGAGGCCTTCCTGGCCATCCTGCAGGTGGAAGACAAATAGAACCCGAATAAGGCGGTTAGCTGATGAGTTGGAACTTTGCCCTGATCCTGTTCGTGTTGCTGGTCCTGACCGGCGCAATCTGGGTGCTCGACCTGGCCGTGCTGCGCCGGGGGCGCGAAAGCCGCGCCCAGGCCGCCATGGCCCAATATGACGCGGCCGTGATCGGCGACGCGCAGGAAGCCGAGCGCCTGCGGCGTGAAGCCGGCGAAGAGGCGCGGCGCATGCCGTGGTGGATCGAATACGCGGTCAGTTTCTTTCCCGTGATCCTGTTCGTGTTCATGCTGCGCTCGTTCGTGGTCGAGCCGTTCCGCATTCCTTCGGGCTCAATGCTGCCCACGCTGCAATCCGGCGACCTGATCCTGGTGAATAAATTCAGCTATGGCCTGCGCCTGCCTGTCCTCGACAAGAAGGTCGTCGATATCGGCAAGCCGCAGCGCGGCGACGTGTTCGTGTTCCGTTATCCGGTGGATCCGGACGTGGACTACATCAAGCGCGTGGTCGGCCTGCCGGGCGACGAGGTCGCTTATCTGGACAAGAAGCTGTACATCAATGGCGAATTGGTGACGCATGTGCGGGACGGCGACTATTTCGAGCCTGACCGTGTCTCTTATATCGCACAATACAAAGAGAAATTGGGCGACGTTGAGCACAAGATCCTGCTCGATGAGGGAAAAATGCAGGAACTCGGGCCGCAGTATCCGTTTCCCAACCTCGGGAACTGCCAATACAGCCGCAATGGAGTACGCTGCAAAGTACCCGAGGGGCAGTATTTCGCCATGGGCGATAATCGGGACAACAGCGCTGACAGCCGGTATTGGGGCTTCGTTCCCGAAGCCAACATCGTCGGCAAGGCGTTCTTCATCTGGATGAATTTCAGCGATCTGAGCCGCATCGGCCGATTCAACTGATTATGTCGCTAGCCACGCTAGAAAACCGCCTGGATCATCATTTCAGCGATCCGGCTTTGCTCGAACAGGCGCTGACGCATCGCAGCCACGGCGCGCGCCATAACGAGCGGTTGGAATTCCTCGGGGATTCCGTGCTGAATTTCGTCGTGGCCGCCATGCTGTTCGAGCGTTTCGCCAAGATCGACGAGGGCGACCTGTCGCGTCTGCGGGCCAATCTGGTCAAGCAGGCGTCGCTGGCCGACATCGCGCAGAAACTGGAGTTGTCGCAGTATCTGCGACTGGGCGAGGGTGAATTGAAAAGCGGTGGTTTCCGCCGGCCGTCCATCCTGGCCGATACGGTCGAAGCGCTGTTCGGCGCCGTGTTCCTTGACGCCGGCTTCGACGCCGCGCGGCGCGTGATCGCGCGTCAGTATCAGCCGGTGCTGGCCAGCGTCGATCCCAAGACCCTGGGCAAGGACGCCAAGACCCTGCTGCAGGAATTCCTGCAGGGCCGCAAGATGGCGCTGCCGCTGTACACGGTGGTGGCCACTCACGGCGCGGCCCATAGCCAGCAGTTCGAGGTCGAATGCGCCATTCCGGCGCTGGAAATCAAGGTGACGGCGCCTGGCGCCAGCCGCCGCGCCGCCGAGCAATCGGCGGCCAAGCTGGCGCTGGAGGCCGCGCAGGCCGTCAGCCCGGCCACGAAAGCCGCCCGCAAGTCGGGCAAGGCGCGCAAGACCGCGCAATTGTCGCTGCCCGTGGCAGTGGCCCAAGAGACTAAATGAGCAATACCCCTTTCCGCACCGGTTTCGTCGCCATCGTTGGCCGCCCCAATGTGGGCAAGTCCACGCTGACCAATGCCCTCATCGGCTCCAAGATATCCATCGTGTCGCGCAAGGCGCAGACCACGCGCCATCGCATACATGGCGTGCTGACCCGCGAGCACGAGCAGTTCGTGTTCGTGGACACGCCCGGGTTCCAGACCCGCCACGGCGGCGCCATGAACCGCATGATGAACCGGGTCGTGACACAGGCGTTGGCCGACGTGGACGTCGTGGTGCATGTGGTCGAGGCCGGCAAGTGGTCGGAAGGCGACGCCAAGCTGCTGCCGCTGCTGCCTGCGCCCGAGCGCACCATCCTGGTCGTCAGCAAGATCGACGCGCTGAAGAACCGCGACGACCTGTTCGCCTTCGTCAGCAAGATCATGGCGCTGCATCCGTTCGGCGCCGTGGTGCCGGTCAGCGCGACCAAGAACCAGCAGCTGGATCAGCTGCTGCAGGAAATCGCCGCACGCCTGCCCGAAGGCGAACCGATGTTCGAAGAGGACACGCTGACCGACCGTCCCATGCGCTTCATCGCCGCCGAACTAGTGCGCGAGAAGATCTTCCGTCTGGTGGGCGATGAACTGCCCTACGGCTGTACCGTGGTCATCGAACAATGGGAAGAGAACGACAAGGGCGCGCGCATCGCCGCCTGTGTCGTGGTCGAGCGCGACAGCCACAAGCCCATCCTGCTGGGCGCGGGCGGCATGCACATGAAACGCATCGCCACCGAGGCGCGCCAGGATATCGCCAAGCTGCTCGACAAGACCGTCCACCTCGAGGTCTACATCAAGGTGCGCAAGGGCTGGTCCGATCGCGAAGGCGCGCTGCGCGATCTGGGTTATGAGTAAACGGGCGCCTCGCGTCCAGGACCGCCCAGGATTCATGCTGCACGCCACGGCGTGGCGTGAGACTTCCCTCATCGTTCAAACCTTCTCGCGCGATCATGGCTGTGTGGCCATGGTCGCCAAGGGCGCCAAGCGCCCGTATTCGGTGCTGCGCCCCGTGCTGTCGGCCTTTCAGCCCCTGCTGCTGTCCTGGACCGGCAATGGCGAGGTCAAGACGCTGACCCGCGCGGAAATCATGGGCATACGCCCGCTGGGCGGCACCGCCCTCATGTCCGCCTGGTACATGAACGAGCTGCTGCTGCGCCTGCTGCCGCGCGAAGACGCGCATCCGCTGCTGTACGACGCCTACGACATGGCATTGCAGCAGCTGTCCGGCGGCACCCGCGCGGCGGGCGCGCTGCGCCGCTTTGAGTGGACCCTGCTGCGCGAGACCGGCTACGGCGTGGACGAGGCTGCGCCCGATTTCGACGACCCTGCCATCGAGCCCGGCTTGCGGCGCGACCTGCGCGAGCGCCTGGCCGAGATCCTGGCGGGGCGGCCGCTGTCCACGCGCCGCGTGCTGCTCGACCTGCAGCGCATCTGAAGCCGGCGGCGCCATGGGGTTCACGCTCAAGCAGGTGGAGACCTTCCGCACGGTCTACGAAACCGAAAGCGTGACCGCCGCGGCCCGGCGGCTGGACCTGTCGCCCGCCACCGTCAGCGCCACGCTGGCCGCGCTGGAGGCCAGCATCGAGATGCGCCTGTTCGAGCGCGTGCGCCAGCGCATGCACCGCACGCCCGAAGCCACGCTGCTGTATGAAGAGATCCGGCGCCTGAACGTCGGACTGGAGAGCCTGGGCCGCAAGATCCGCGCGATACGCGGCTCGGCCCAGCCGCGCCTGCGCGTCGGCTGCATCCATGCCTACAGCGGCGCCATCGTCAGCGACACCATCGCGCGCTTTCGCGTCCGCTATCCCGATACGCCGCTATACCTGCAGATCCGCGATTCCAATACCTTGCGCGACATGGTCGTGTCGGGCGAACTGGACCTGGCCGCCGTGGCCGACGAATCGGAGCTGGAAGGGCTGCGCGGCCACCGCCTGGCCAGTCTCCAGGCGGTGGCGGTGTTTCCCAAGGACCATACGCTGACCCGGCTGGAACAGGTCGAATTCGCGCAGCTGGCCGATGCCGATGTGATCGCGTTGAACGCGGAGGACGCGTCCCGCAAGCGGCTGGATGCCTTGTTGCGGCAGTCCGGGCAGGCGCTGCGCATCAGCATCGAGACGCCATACTCCAGCACGGTCTGCCAGTTGGCGCTGGCCGGCCACGGCGTGGGCATCGCCAATCCGGCCACGGCCGTGGGCATGGAAGCGGCCGGGCTGGCTTTCCGGCCGCTGGCCGCGCCGGTGCATTTCGAATGCCACATGATCCTGCACGGCAGCCGGCCACTGTCGGAAGCCGGCAAGTTCTGGGCGACCTGCCTGCGCGCCGCGCTGGCGCCCTTGACTGCGCGTTACGGCGTCTAGCGCCTGGCAATGCGGCCACGGCCTTGTGCGAAGGCGTGCCATCACGAATACGCGTGCACGCCGTCACGTGGGACCGCCGGACTCAGCCGCGCCGGCCGTCCGACGTCAGGATCAGCACGACCGACGACTCGGCGTCCAGCATGCCCGAGCGTCGCAGCCGGGTGACGGCCGCCAGCGCCGCCGCCGAGGACAGCTCCGTGGCCAGTCCCATCCGTTCCAGCCGCTGCTGCGCCTGGGCCGCGGCGGCATCGGACACCTCCACGGGCAGTCCGCCTGAGCGAGCCAGCGCCTGCAGCGATTGCAGCGTGGTGGTGCCGCCGGCGATGGAGTATTGGTCCGTGCCTGCTTCCCAGAGTCCGCGCGCGTCCCCGGTCTGCAGGGCGCGCGACAGGCGTGCATAGGGCTCCACCGCATGCATGCGCGGCAGTCTCGGAATCAGTCCCTGCCTGTGCAGCGCCTGCCAACCCAGCAGCACGCCCCACAGCAGATCGCCGCGCGCGGTGGGCACGATCACATCCGTGGGCAGGCCGCAATGGTCGAAGATTTCCCGCGCAATCGGTTTGTAGCCTTCGACCCCATAGGCGTGGGTGCCGGTGGGCGGGTTCAGGTAGTTGGTGCCGGCGAAGGCGCCTTGTTCGCGGCACAGTTGGGCCACGTGCGGCCAGCGGCCCAGGCTGTCTTCGAACGCGGTGAGGCGGGCGCCGAAACGCTGCATGGCCTCGCGTTGCAGCGCCGGGCAGTTGCGGGTGATGGCGATCTCGGCCTGCAGGCCGGCGGCGGCGCAGTAGGCGGCCAGGGAAACGCCCGCGTTGCCGCTGGACGCGGCCGCCACGCGCGTGGCGCCGGCCAGCCTGGCGCGCGACACGAGCTGGGCCGCCATGCGGTCCTTGTGACTGCCGGTGGGATTGGCGCTCTCGCATTTCAGCCACAGCCTGCCCACGCCTTCCGCCTGGGCCAGGGCAGCCGACTCCAGGCAGGGCGTGTCGCCTTCGCCCAGCGTGATCGGATGCAGCACCGGCAGCGGCATCACGCTCGATGTCGATGGCGTGTAGACGCACTCCAGCGAGGCAGGATGGCCGTCTTCCAGACAAGACGGGCAGCCTTCGGGATAGTCGCCCGGGGGAAACAGCGTCGCGCAGCGGATGCAGCGCAGGCCGGATAAAGCGGGATTCATCAGCATGGGTCAGTACAGCGAGGAAAGAGAGTCCAGGGGCAACGCCGGCGCCGCCTGCAGCAGGCAGTCGCCGTCATCGCTGCGGGCGATGGCGCGCAGGCACAGCACCGTGCCCGCTTGCGGGCTGAGCAGGGTGTGCGCCGGCGTGTCGGGGCGTGCGGGTTCGATCAGCCGGCCCACGCGCTGACGCGCCGAGATGCGCTGGCCAAGCTCGACGCCGGGAATGAAAACGCCGGGCCCGTGCGCGCGCAGGGTCGCGGCGGGGGCGTCCAGGTCGTACAGGGCTGGTGGATCCGGGCGTGCTAGCTCGCGGTCCAGCAGGCCCAGCTCATGCAGGCAGCCGAGCAGGCCTTCGCGGCAACGATCGACCAGCGCCTGGCCGGTCTCGGCGCCTCCGCCGATTTCCGCGCTCAGTCTCAGCACGCCGTGACGGCTGGCGGCGGCCGGCATGGAGCCGGCTTCCGTGCCACGAAAGTAGATGCAATGAGGCAGGCCGAAGGCGCGTGCCAGCGCCGGCAGGCGCGGATCGAGCGCGTCCTGGCCATAACGCGTGATCACCGAGGACGGCAGGTAGCGCAGCGATGCGCCGCCGCTGTGCACGTCCACCAGCGTCTCTACGCGCGGCAGCAGCTTCGCTTCCAGCGCGGCCGCCACGCTTTCGGTGTAGCTGCGCGCGGGGGGGCCGAGGAAGGCCCGGTTGAGATTGCCGCCGTCGTTGGGTGACAGGCGGCGACCAGCCAGCGAGGCTTCGGCGTTGGCGGCGGGCAGCAGATAGACCGTGCCGCGGTTTAGGATCCCGGGCAATTGATGCCAGAGTTCCAGGATCGCGGCCTGGCCTTCCCACTCGTCGCCATGCACGCCGGCCATCAGCGCGACGGCGGGGCCGGGGCCGGCGTCGATGCGCAGCACCGGCACGGTGACGCGGCGATAGGCGGATTCATTGGTCGCGGCCGCGCACGAGAAGTCTTCGCGGGTCACGGCGGTCATGCGGGGGCTCCTGTCGTCATCGGGCGGCGTATGGTCAGTCGAGCGTGGTGCCCGCGGCCTTGATGATGTTCTCCCATCGGGGCAATTCCTTCTTGATCTGCGCCTGCACGTCCTGCGGCGCGCCGCCCAGCGGTTCCTGCGAGCGGCTGCGCAATTCGCGGACCACGTTGTCGGTGCGCAGGGCCTGGTTGAGCGCGTCGTTGAGTCGCGCCAGCACGGCGGGCGGCGTGCCGGCCGGCGCCACCAGCGCGCTCCAGGCGGATTGCTCGTAGTCCGGGTAGCCCTGCTCGGCCACGGTAGGCACGTCCGGATTGGACGCCGCACGCTGCCGGGTGGTGACGGCCAGCGCGCGCAGGCGTCCGTCCTTTAGATTGCCGATCAGGGGCGGCAGGTTTTCCATCATCGAATCGACGTGTCCGCCCAGCAGGTCCGACAGCTGCGCCGCCGTGGCCTTGTAAGGAATCTGGCGCACCGCCGCGCCCGTCTGCGCGACGAACAGCTTGACGCCGACTTCGCTGGTGGTGCCGGGGTCCGCCGAGGTCATGGTCAGCTTGTCGGGTTGGGCGCGGCTGGCGTCGATGAAGCTCTTCAGGTCGCGGTAGGGCGACGCGGCGTTGACCACGATGACGTTGGGCGTCTCGGTGACCAGGCCGATGGGCGCCAGGTCGCGGTCCAGATCGTAGAGCTGTTGCTTGAACAGGTAGCGATGCAGGACCAGCGTGCCGACGTGGGCGTAGCCGATGGTATAGCCGTCGGCGGGGGCGCGCACCAAGGCCTGGGTGCCGATGCGGCCGCCGGCGCCGACGCGGTTCTCGACCACCACGGGCTGGCCCAGCAGCTTGCTCATTTCCTGGCCGACCAGGCGGGCGGTGATGTCGGCATTGCCGCCGGCGGCGGCGGGCACGATCAACGTGATCGCGCGCTCGGGATACGCGGCCCATGCCGGCTGGGCGGCCAGGCAAAGGAGCAGGGCGGCAAGGCCGGCTGCGTGTTTCATGACGATTCCCCTTGGTGTTTTGTTGGTGACGTCATTGTGGAGCGCGGGCGTGCCGAAGATGTTCGGGGTTTTGATATTGTTGTTTTCTTTTTTCGAATATCGACAGGGCGTGAGTCCAGCCTCGTCGTGGTGCGCGGGACGAAAAAAAGGCCTGCATCGCAATGCAGGCCTTGGTTGGGATCGAGCGCTGGCCGTTATTCGCGGTCGCCGCCGAAGATGCCCAGCAGCATCAGCAGGTTCGAGAAGACGTTGTACACGTCCAGGTAGATGGCCAGCGTGGCGGAAACGTAGTTGGTTTCGCCGCCGTTGACCACGCGTTGCAGGTCCACCAGCATGAAGGCCGAGAAGATCACGATGGCCATCACGGAGATGGTCAGCATCAGCGCGGGCAGCTGCAGGAAGATGTTGGCCAGCGCGGCGACCAGGATGACCACGGCGCCCATGAACAGGAACTTCTGCATGCCCGACAGATCGCGCTTGATGGTCGTGGCCAGCGTGGCCATGGTGCCGAACACGATCGCGGTGCCGCCGAAGGCCGTCATGACCAGCTGCGAGCCGTTGCTCATGCCCATCACGAAGCCCAGCAGGCGCGACAGCATGACGCCCATGAAGAACGTGAAGGCCAGCAGCAGGACCACGCCGAGCGAGTTGTTCTTGTTCTTCTCGATGGCGAACATCATGCCGAAGGCGCCCACCAGGAAGACGATGGCCGACAGACCGGGGCTGGCGCCCATGACGCGGTTGATGCCGGTATAGAGGCCGACGGCCGCGCCCAGCACGGTCGGGATCAGCGACAGGGCCAAGAGCCAGTACGTATTGCGCAGGACCTTGTTGCGGACGACCTCGCCCGGCGCGCCGGCGAGTTCACCGGAACGGTTAAAAGGGGACGGACGATATTCGTTCATGGAAAAACTCCTGTGTGCGGCAAAAAGGGATTGCCTCGAATGCTTAGATGCAAAGGATACCTTACAGTTCCCTTAAGAATCCAGTCAGGCGTGGTACCAGTCGGGCGTGGCACGCCGAAGCGGCATCAGCCCCGACGGACTTCACGCAGCACCCGGTCGACGATCGCGGGCAGCTCGGCGTCCATGCGGGCCTGCAGATGCGCCACGGCATCGGCCAGTGCGGCGCGCATCAGTTGCTCGACCTCGGCCTGCAGCCTGGCGGCCAGCACGGAGGCCTCGGCGGACGCCACGACGGGCGCATTGTCGTCGGCGGGCTGGAAGGGGGCGGATGCTGGCATCGTCCAGGGCATGGCCGGCTGGGCAGCCGCGGCGGCGACTGGCGTCGCAGGGGCTGGCGCTACGTAGACAGACGGCATCGAGACGGGCGTCACCGAGACGGGCGTCACCGAGACGGGCGCGGGCGGCGCAGGATCCGGGGCGATCTCGGTCAGCACGGGAAAGGCGTCGTCGTCGCCGACAGGCGCGGCGGGCTGCCGTGGCGGCGCCACGGACGCCGGCGCGTCGTCATGCGGCGGTTCGACCCGCTGGGTGAGGGTAGGGATGCCGGGGTCGTAGGAATGAGGGGGCATGGGGACTCCCGATGGCGAAAATGCACGGCCCGCCGCGAGCGGCGGCTCAGGCGTCTGGCTGGCGGCTGAGATCGTGGCTGTGCGGGGCGTGGCCCGCGTTCTGGTAGACGCGCCAGCGCTGGCGCGCGGCCTGCTTGTCGTCGGGCTCGTCGGAGACGATTTCCAGGAGGCGTTCGAAACCCTCGAAACCGGGCGGGCACTCGTCATCCAGGTTGAGCAGCCAGGGTTGCGGCTGCCCCGCCTGGACCAGCTTTTCCGACGCCTTGAGCGGATCGGAGGCGGTCAGCACCACGGGCGTATCGGCGGCCAGCGGGTCATTGGCCAGTACATGAGGCACGAAGGAGATATCGTCGAAGGCCCAGAGCATGCGGTCGAAGGACGCCAGCCGGGAACCGTCGCGGCAATACACCACCAGGCGCTGGCCCGCCAGGTAGCGCTTGCGCGCCACCTGGCAGGCTGTGCGCAGGCGATCCGGCGCGCCGAAGGCGAAATCGATGCGCGTCATGCCTGTTCCAGGCCGCTCAAGCCTGGTCCAGCAGGAACTGCATCAGCAGCGGCACGGGACGGCCGGTGGCGCCCTTGTCCTTGCCGCCCTTCCAGGCGGTGCCGGCGATGTCCAGGTGGGCCCAGCGGTAGGCCTTGGTGAAGCGCGACAGGAAGCAGGCCGCCGTGACCGCGCCGGCCGGGGGGCCGCCGATGTTGGCGATGTCGGCGAAGTTGGACTTGAGCTGGTCCTGGTAGGCGTCGTCCATGGGCAGGCGCCATGCGGTGTCCAGGGCCTGGCGGCCGGCGGCGGCCAGGGCCTCGGCCAGTGCGTCGTCCTTGGAGAACAGGCCCGTGTTGACGTGGCCCAGCGCCACCACGCAGGCGCCGGTGAGGGTGGCGATGTCGATGACCGTCGAGGGCTTGAAGCGCTCGGCGTAGGTCAGCGCGTCGCACAGCACCAGGCGGCCTTCGGCGTCGGTGTTGAGGATCTCGATGGTCTGGCCCGACATGCTGGTGACCACGTCGCCGGGCTTGTTGGCCTTGCCGCTGGGCAGGTTCTCGCAGGCCGGGATCAGGCCGACCACGTCCAGCGGCAGTTCCAGTTCGGCCAGGGCGCGGAACGAGCCCAGCACGCTGGCGGCGCCGCCCATGTCGTACTTCATTTCGTCCATGGTGGCGGCCGGCTTGAGCGAGATGCCGCCGGCGTCGAACGTGATGCCCTTGCCGACCAGCACGATCGGGCCGTCACCGGCCTTGGCGCCTTTCTTGGCCGGCTTGCCGGCGTGGCGCAGCACGATGAAGCGCAGCGGTTCGTCGGAGCCGCGGGCCACGGACAGGAACGAGCCCATGCCCAGGGCCTCGACCTGCTTCTTGTCCAGCACCTCGACCTTCAGCGATTTGAATTCGCGGGCCAGGCGCTTGGCGGTTTCGCCCAGGTAGGTGGGCGTGCAGATATTGCCGGGCAGGTTGCCCAGGTCACGCGTCAGCGACATGCCGTTGGCGATGGCGGCGCCTTCGCGCAGGCCCTTCTGGGCCTGGGTGGCATCCGCCCGTTCGACGATCTGGACGATCTTCTTGAGCTTGGGACGGGCGTCGCGGTCGGGCTTGCCGAAGCTGGCGTCGTAGTGATAGGTGGCGGCGCCGGCGGCGATGGCGGCGCTGCGGGCGCGGGCGATGACGGGCACGTCGGCGACCGGGTTGGCCACCAGGGTCGACACGCCTTCGGCCAGCTGCGCGGCCACGCAGGCCTGGGCGAAGGCCTGTTCGGCGGCGGCATGGGCGCGGGCCGAGTATTCATCCTGCTTGCCCAGGCCGACCAGCACCACGCGCTGCGCCGTGACGCCGGGCAGGTTGCGCAGCGTCAGCGTGGCGCCGGCGCGGCCGCGGAATTCGGTCTTGGCCACCGCCCGCACGGCGCCGTTCGCGGCGCGGTCGATCAGGTCGGCGGCCGGGCTCAGCACGCCGTCCGCGAAGACGCCGACGGCCAGCGCGGCGGTTTTGATCTGGTGCAGGGAAGCGGTGGTCTGTGTGCTAAATTCCATGAGGGTTTCCCGGTACGTCTGTGTATGATGCGGTCGATTATCCCGCATATTCTCCCATGTCTCTATTCAAACGCTCTGTCGTCAGCGAGATCACCAGTCACGCTGGCGTTGTCTTTTCCACGTTGCTCGTCGTGTGGCTCAGCGTGCTCCTGGTGCGCTTGCTCGGCGAGGCAGCCGGAGGCAACATCGGGGCGGACGTGGTGCTGGTGCTGGCGGCGCTGTCCACCATCACGGCGCTGCCCACCATCCTGGCGGTGTCGGTCTTCATCGCCGTGCTCACCACGGTGACGCGCAACTATCGCGAATCCGAGATGGTCGTGTGGTTCGCCAGCGGCCTGTCGCTGGCCGATTGGTTCAAGCCCGTGCTGCGCGTGGCCATTCCCGTGGCCATCGCCGTGGCCGGCCTGACCCTGTTCGCCGCGCCCTGGGCCTATCGCCAGATCGGTGAATACCATCAGCGCTTCGAGCAGCGTTCCGACCTGTCCAAGGTCACGGCTGGCCAGTTCGCCGAATCGGCCGGCGGCGACCGCGTGTTCTTCGCCGAAGATCCCGCCCAGCCCACCGATGAGCTTGGCAACGTGTTCGCGCGTGAAACCGGCCCGGAATGGCTCAGCGTGCTGAGCGCCAGCAGCGCCCACAGCGAGACCCTGCCCAACGGCGACCGCTTCCTGGTGCTGGGCGCGGGCCACCGCTATGACCTCAAGCCGGGCACGCCGGAGATCCGGCTGGTGAATTTCGAAAAGTACGGGCTGCGCCTGGAAAGCAAGGCCGGCGGCGATCCGATGGCCGAGGCGCGCGCGGCGGCCGAGCGCTCCTCCAAGGCGCGCACCACGGGGCAGCTCATGGCCGACAATACCGACAACAGCTGGTCGCAGGTCATGTGGCGCGTGTCGCTGCCGCTGGCTGCCCTGAATCTGGCGCTGCTGGCCATTCCTCTGGGGGCGGTCAACCCGCGCCTGGGGCGTTCGGGCGACATCCTGATCGCCGGTCTGGTGGGCCTGCTGTACATGAACCTCATGAACCTGTCGCGGGCCTGGATCGCCAATGGCAAGCTCAGCTTCGGCGTGGGCGTCTGGGCGATTCACGGCCTGGTGGCGCTGCTGACATTCTTCCTGCTGATGCGCCGGCTGCGAGTGAAGGCGCCGCGCAACAGCCCCGCGGCTTCCTGAGGCCCTGGCGGCTGCCTGCCGCCCTAGGGCAGGTAGCGCAGCGCGTTTTGGGTGCCGGCCAGCAGGCCGGCATTGCGCAGCGCCGATTTGCGGATGAACTCCCACAGCACGTTGACGCGCTTGAGCTTGCGCAGGTCCTCGTGGCAGTACATCCAGAACGAGCGCGTGATCTCCACTTCCTGTTCCAGCACCGGCGTGAGCCGGGGATCCTGGGCGGCGATGAAGCAGGGCAGGATGGCCAGCGACTGGCCTTGCAGCGCCGCGTGGTACTGGGCGACCACGCTGGTGCTGCGCAGGATCACCTTGCTGGCTGGCAGCAGATCCTCCAGATAGCGCAATCGCTCGCTGAACAGCAGTTCGTCCACATAGCCGATGAACGTGTGGTCCGCCAGGTCTGCCCGTGAGCGGATGGGCGGATGGCGCGCCAGATAGCCGGGCGTGCCGTACAGCCGCAACGTGTAGTCGCACAGCTTGCTGCAGACATAGGGCCCGCGCTGCGGCCGCTCGATGGTGATCGCCAGGTCGGCTTCGCGCTTGGACAGGCTCACGAAGCGCGGCACCGGCAGGATGTCCAGCGTGATGTGCGGATAGCGACGCTGGAAGTCCGCCGCCAGCGGCGTCAGCACATAGCTGCCGAACCCTTCGGTGGCGCCGATGCGCAGGTGTCCCGACAGCGCCTGGCCGATGCCAGACAGGTTTTCGCGGGCGCTGTGCACCGCGCTTTCCATCTGCTCGGCATGCACGAACAGGCGCTGGCCGTCCTCGGTCAGCACGAAGCCCGCGCCGCGCGACTTCTCGAACAGCAGCGTGTCCAGTTCCGCCTCCAGCGCGCGGATGCGGCGCGACACTGTCGTGTGCTCCACGCCCAGCTTGCGCGCGGCGGCGCTGGCGCGCTGGGTGCGCGCCACTTCCAGAAAGTACCTGAGACTGTCCCAATCCAGCATGTCGCCGCGCTCCCGGCGGGCGCGGAAACCCTGGTTTCCATGCCCGGTATAGATGTGCATTGATGCACAAGTAATGTGCATTTCTAGTGTTGCTTGTTGATTTTCACACATCTACACTGGGTCGGCAGGCCCTGGGGGTTGATGCCGCCCGGGCCGCAGGCCGCGCAGACGGCGTACAACGCATAACAACTCAGGAGACAAATCCATGAAATCGCATGCACGCGGGCTGGCCGCAGGGCTGTGTCTGGGCGCCGTTCTGACGGCACAGGCGCTGGCCGCGGACAAGCCGCCAGTGAAGATCGGTATCTTGACCGACATGTCGGGCACCTATGCCGGCATGGGCGGACCGGGTTCGGTGGCGGCTGCGCAATTGGCCATCGACGACTGCCTGGCCGCGGAATGCAAGGGCATGAAGATCGAGCTGGTGTCGGCCGACAACCAGAACAAGGCCGACGTGGGCGCCGCCCGCGCGCGTGAATGGTTCGACCGCGACGGCGTGACCGCCATCGCCGACCTGACCAACTCCGCCGTCGCCCTGGCGGTGCAGGGCATTGCCCGCGAGAAAAACAAGGTGGTGATGTTCTCGGGTCCGGCCACCACGGCGCTGACCAACAAGGAATGCTCGCCGCTGGGCTTTCACTGGATGTTCGACACCTATTCGCAGTCGGCCGGCGGCGCCAAGGCCACGGTGAAGGCGGGCGGCAAGTCCTGGTTCTTCGTCACCGTGGACTACGCGTTCGGCCATTCGCTGGAAGCCGACACCGCCAAGGCCGTGCAGGCACTGGGCGGCACGGTCGCGGGCAGCGTGCGGCATCCGCTGAACGCGCCTGATTTCGCGTCCTATCTGTTGCAGGCGCAGAGCTCCAAGGCGCAGGTGGTGGCGCTGGCCAACGGCGGCCAGGACACGGTCAACGCGGTCAAGCAGGCGGGCGAGTTCGGCATCGTGGCGGGCGGGCAGCGGCTGGTGTCGCTGCTGATCTTCCTGTCCGACCTGCGCGCGCTCGGGCTGGACACCGCCCAGGGCCTGTCCTACGTGGACGGCTTCTACTGGGACTATGACGACGCCACGCGCCAGTGGTCGGGACGCTTCGAGAAGGCCTTCCGTGGCCTGAAGCCGACCATGACCCAGGCCGGCGTCTATTCCAGCGTGCTGCACTACCTGCGCGCGGTCGCCGCCAGCGGCAGCACCGACGGCAAGGTGGTGGCCGACAAGATGCGCGAGCTGCCCATCAAGGATCCGATCATGCGCAACGCCTCGATCCGCCCGGACGGCCGCGTGATCCACGATATGTACCTGTACGAAGTGAAGAAGCCGTCCGAATCCAAGGGCGGCTGGGATTATTCCAAGCTGGTGGCGACCATCCCGGCCGCCGAGGCCTTCCAGCCGCTGGCCGATTCGGCCTGCCCGCTGGTCCAGAAGTAAACCGCGCGCCGGGCGCGGGCCTGGTTGCCCGAGTCCGGCGCAATGATTCATGAACGCGGATCCGATCCGCAACGACAAGCAGTCCGAGGAGCATCAAATGAGTGAAGTCCCCCACGTTCCGCTAATGATCGGCGGCAAGCTCGTGCAGTCCAAGACCACTGAATGGCGGGACGTGATCAATCCTGCCACGCAGGAAGTGGTCGCCAAGGTGCCCTTCGCCACGCGCGAGGAACTGGACCTGGCGGTGGCCAATTCCAAGGAAGCGTTCAAGACCTGGCGCAACGCCGGGCAGGGCGCGCGCATGCGCGTCATGTTGAAGTTCCAGGACCTGCTGCGCGCCAACACCGCCAAGCTGGCCGAGATGATCACGCGCGAGCACGGCAAGACCCTGCCCGACGCCGAGGGCGAAGTCGGCCGCGGCCTGGAAGTGGTCGAGCACGCCTGCTCGATCGCCAACCTGCAGCTGGGCGAATATGCCGAGAACGCCGCCACCGGCATCGACGTCTACACGCTGATTCAGCCGCTGGGCGTGTGCGCCGGCATCACCGCGTTCAACTTCCCGGTGATGCTGCCCTGCTTCATGTTCCCCATCGCCGTGGCCTGCGGCAACACCTTCGTGCTCAAGCCGTCCGAGCAGGATCCGACCTCGTCGCTGTTCCTGGCGGAGCTGGCGCTGGAAGCCGGCCTGCCGCCGGGCGTGCTGAACGTGGTCCATGGCGGTCCGGATATCGCCAACGGCCTGTGCGAGCATCCCGACATCAAGGCGGTGTCCTTCATCGGCTCGACCCGCGTCGGCACCGAGATCTACAACCGCGCCTCGGCCGCCGGCAAGCGCTGCCAGTCGATGATGGGCGCCAAGAATCACTGCGTGGTCCTGCCCGACGCCGATCCGGACGTGGCGCTGAACCAGCTGTTGGGCGCCGCCTTCGGCGCCGCCGGCCAGCGCTGCATGGCCTCGTCCGTGGCCGTGCTGGTGGGTGACGCGCGCAACTGGCTGCCCGACTTCGTCGAGCGCGCCAAGAAGCTCAAGGTCAATTCGGGCACCGACCGCCAGGCCGACCTGGGCCCGCTGGTCTCGCCCAACGCCAGGAAGCGCGTCGAAAGCCTGATCCAGAAGGGCGTGGACGAAGGCGCCAAGCTGCTGCTGGACGGCCGCAACGTCAAGGTCGCCGGCTTCGAGCAGGGCAACTTCGTCGGCCCGACGATCTTTGATGGCGTGAAGGAAAACATGACCATCTACACCGAGGAGATCTTCGGTCCTGTGCTGTGCGTGGTCGGCGTGGAAACGCTGGAGGACGCGGTCGAGTTCATCAACCGCAACCCCAACGGCAACGGCGTGGCGCTGTTCACCCAGGACGGCGGCGCGGCGCGCTACTTCCAGAACAACATCGACGTCGGTCAGGTGGGCATCAACGTGCCGATCCCCGTGCCGGTGGCCTGGTTCAGCTTCACGGGCTCGCGCGCGTCGAAGCTGGGCGACCTGGGCCCCAACGGCAAGCAGGCGGTGCAGTTCTGGACGCAGACCAAGACCGTCACGGCCCGCTGGTCGGCGCACACCAAGAGCGTCAACACGACGATCAGCATGCGCTGAGGACTGTCCCCCCGAAGCGCTGCGCGCTTCCCCCCAGGGGGCGCCACTGCGGACCGGAGGGGAGGGCCCACCCCCGAAGCGCTACGCGCTTCCCCCTCAAGGGGGCGCCACTGCGGACCGGCAAAGCCGGCTCCGCGTGGCCCCGCTTGGGGGGGGGCGTCTTGGATTGAGGGGGGCTGGGTTTGAGGAGGAATAAGCGGGGACGTGTTGTGCCTAAGCTTATATTGATAAGTAATATAAAAAGCTTATCTTATTACTTATAATTGGCCCGTCTATCAGGGGCCAATTCATGAACCTGCAGCAATTTCGTTTTGTGCGTGAAACCATCCGCCGCGACTTCAACCTGACCGAAGCCGCCCGGATGCTCTACACCTCGCAGCCCGGGGTATCGAAAGCCATCATCGAGTTCGAGGACGAACTCGGCATCAAGATCTTCGAACGGCACGGCAAGCGCATCAAGGGGCTGACCAAGCCCGGTTTGGCGGTGTCGCAGGTGATCGACCGCATCATGCGCGAAGTCGACAACCTGAAGAAGGTCAGCGACGAGTTCGCGCGTCGCGACGAGGGCGGGTTGGTGATCGCCTGCACCCACACCCAGGCGCGCTATCTGCTGCCGCGCGTGATCCCGGCCTTCCGCAAGCAATTCCCCAAGGTGCACCTTTCGCTGGCCGAGGGCAGCCCGGCGCAGCTGGCCGAGATGGTGCTGCACGAGCAGGCCGATCTGGCATTGGCCACCGAATCGCTGGCGCTGACGCCGGGCCTGGCCACGCTGCCGGTGTACGCCTGGGAGCACACGGTGGTGGTGCGTCCCGACCATCCGCTGACCGAGCTGACCTCCAGCGCCGCCAAGCGCCTGTCGCTGGCGCAGCTGGCCGAGTACCCCATCGTCACCTATGACCGCGCTTTCACGGGCCGCAGCACGATCGACGAGATCTTCGCCAACCAGGGCATCCATCCCGACATCGTGCTCGAAGCCATCGACGCGGACGTGATCAAGACCTATGTCGACGTGGGCCTGGGCATCGGCATCATCGCCGGCGTGGCCTATGACCCGCGCCGCGACTCCAACCTGGTCGGCCTGCCGGTGGGGCATCTGTTCGGCACGCATACCACCCGCGTGGGCGTGAAGGCGGGCGTGTTCCTGCGCGACTATGTCTACACCTTCCTGGAGATGCTGGCGCCGTCGCTGACGCGCGCCGTGGTGACGGAAGCGGTGCAGGGCACGCCGAAATAGGTGGTCCGCCGACGGGCGGACCCTGAGGATCAGGCGCGGCCCCGTCAGGTGCCGCGCCTTTTTTGTCTGCGGGGGCGTCGGGGCAGAGGCGCTCGACTATCCGCAAGCGCTGGTCCATAAAAATAATTAAATAAGAATGGCTCTCATTTGCGTTGACTAAAAGATAGGAATCATTATCATTACATCCAGTCTCAACGACCCAGTGAGGTTAAACATGACGGCAGGACTGAGTGCAGTAGTGGTAGGCGCCGACCGGCTCGGCAACATTCCCGATTTGCTCAAGGGACACAATATCTCGATCACGCATCACATCAGCGGACGGGATCCCTCGCATCAGAAGAAAACGCTGCAACTGCCCTCGGGCACCCAGCTGGTGATTCTGCTGACCGACTTCCTCGGTCACAACGTGATGAAGACCTTCCGCAACGCGGCGCAACGCGGCGGCATCAGGGTCGTGGCTTGTCGCCGCTCGGTCTGCAGCATGCAGCAGGCATTGCAGCAATGCGGCCTGTGCCCGCGCGCGGGCTCGGGCACGGTGCACTGATTCCGACGCGGTTCCGGCCGGGCGATCAGCCGACAATAGATCAAGACTGGGGAGGCCTGCGGGCCTGCGGCGCGAAGCGCCGCGAAGAGAAATGCAAAACGCCGCCGGACTTTCGGGTCCGGCGGCGTTTTCGTATTCGTGCTTGCCGCCATGTCACCCGCAGGGGCGCGGCATGCGTCGGCTTATCGGGAGGCCGCGCGGGCCGAGGCCACCATGTGGTCGTCCAGGCGGCGGGCGCCGTTGTAGCGCTTGGCCCAGTACGCCATGGTCATGTTCTCGACGCGGACCACGCCGCCGGCGCTGGGGGAGTGAACGAAACGGTCGTCACCCAGGTAGATGCCAACGTGCGAATAGCGGCGGCCCAGCGTGTTGAAGAAGACCAGGTCGCCGGCCTTGAGCTCGTTCTTGTTGATCGAGGTGCCGTGCTGGGCGATCTCGGCGGCGTTGCGGGGCAGCTTCAGGCCGAGCGAACGCTGGGCGGTGTACGAAACCAGGCCGCTGCAATCGAAACCGGTGTCGGGGGAGTTGCCGCCGAAGCGATAGCGGATGCCCAGGTAGGTCAGGGCTTCGCTGACCAGGGCGTTGTCGCTGTCCACGCCGGTCTGGGCCTGCTGGCGGCGTTCGCGCTTGAACTTCTGCACCACCAGCATGCCGATGGGATCATCGGCCGTGGCGACCCATTCCGTCTCGTAGGGATCGATCTCGGACGTATGGGCGGTTGACTTCTGACTGGTGCTTGCACAACCCGCCAAACCCGCGACGCATGCCGCCAGGGCCAGCAACCGGATACGTCGGATTGCCTGGCCAGTGGATGAATTGAGTCGCGAGCTTACGGAGTGTCGATGCATTCGCCTGGGGAAGATGCACTGCGTTTAGCGTCGATTGCGCGCAAAAGCGCGGAAATCGGCTGATAAATACAGCGAATCAACGTTATGTTGTCTACAACTTCGCGGGGATTCTACCAAACTTTTAAGACTGGTTCGTTACTGTAACCAGCCCGGCGCCCGTGCGGCGTAGACGCGTGGCAGAATTTTTTGACCTGCGGCAAGCCTCGTGCAAGGTTTGCCCACCAGAATGACCCAAAAGCTTGAAGCAAAAAGCAATCAGCCAAAAGGCGTATGCACGATAACAGGAGACAACCATGCAAAAAACCAGGGATTTCCATTACCGATCGATACACGACCGGGACGCTTTCTGGCGCGAGCAGGCCGGCCGGGTGCATTGGGAAACGCCGTTCGAGTCCGTGCTGGACTTCTCCCGGCCGCCCTTCGCCAAGTGGTTCGTGGGCGGCAAGAGCAATCTCTGTTACAACGCCGTCGACCGATGGCTGCCCACGCAGGCGGAAGATCCGGCGCTGATCTGGGTGTCCACCGAGGTGGACCGCGAACGGATCTACACGCGCCAGGATGTCTATGAAGAGGTAAACGCCGCCGCCGCCATGCTCAAGGAACTGGGCGTGGAACGCGGCGACCGCGTCCTGCTGTACATGCCCATGGTGCCGGAGGCCGTCTTCACCATGCTGGCCTGCGCCCGCATCGGCGCGGTGCATTCGGTGGTGTTCGGCGGCTTCGCCTCGGTCAACCTGGCGCAGCGCATCGACGATGCCGCGCCCAAGGTGATCGTGTGCACCGACGGCGGTTCGCGCGCGGGCAAGGTCGTGCCCTACAAGCCGCTGCTGGACCGGGCCCTGGGCCTGTGCAAGACCCCGCCGGCCGCCGTGGTGGTGTTCGACCGTGGGCTTGCGCCCTTCGAGCCGGTGGCGGGGCGCGACCTGGACTACGCCACGCTGCGCGCCCGGCATCAGGGCGCGCGGGTGCCGGTGGCCTGGCTGGAGTCGTCCGAACCCAGCTATATCCTGTACACGTCAGGCACGACCGGCAAGCCCAAGGGCGTGCAGCGCGACACCGGCGGCTATGCCGTGGCGCTGGCTTCTTCCATGGAGTACCTGTTCAACGGCAAGCCGGGCGACACGTACTTCTGCACCAGCGACATCGGCTGGGTGGTGGGGCACTCGTACATCATCTATGGCCCGCTGATCGGCGGCCAGGCCACCATCCTGTACGAAGGCACGCCGGTGCGGCCGGACGGCGCCATCCTGTGGAAGCTGGTGGAAAAGTACCGGGTCAACACGCTGTTCTCGGCGCCGACCGCGGTGCGCGTGCTCAAGCGCCAGGATCCGGCCCTGCTGAAAAAGCACGACCTGTCTTCGCTGCGCGCCGTGTACCTGGCCGGCGAACCGCTGGACGAGCCCACCGCGCAATGGATCTCCCAGGGTCTGGGCAAGCCCATCATCGACAACTACTGGCAGACCGAATCGGGCTGGCCGATCCTGTCGGCCCAGCCCGGCGTGGAAAGCGTGCCGACGCGTTTCGGCAGTCCCTCGTTCCCGGTGTATGGCTTTGACGCCCGCATCGTCAGCGAGACCACGGGCGAGGATCTCGGTCCCGACCAGAAGGGTGTGGTCGCCATCATGCCGCCCTTGCCGCCGGGCGCGATGTCCACGATCTGGGGCGACGACGAGCGCTTCGTCCAGACCTATTTCACGTCCATCCCCGGCCGCCTGGCCTATTCGACCTTCGACTGGGGGCTGGTGGACGAGGACGGCTACTGGTTCATCCTGGGCCGCACCGACGACGTCATCAACGTGGCCGGCCATCGCCTGGGCACGCGCGAGATCGAGGAATCCGTCAACAGCCACGCGGCCATCGCCGAGTGCGCCGTGGTCGGCGTGGCCGACGCGCTCAAGGGGCAGGTGGCCATGGCCTTCGCCGTGCTGAAGAATCCCGCCGGCGCCGAGACGCAGGAGGGCGCGCGGCAACTGGAAGGCGATATCATGCGGCTGGTGGAAGATCAGCTGGGAGCCGTGGCGAAGCCGGCCAGGATCCGGTTCGTGGGCGCGCTGCCCAAGACCCGGTCGGGCAAGGTGCTGCGGCGCGCGATCGTCGCCGTGTGCGAGGGACGCGATCCCGGAGACCTGACCACCATAGAAGATCCCACCGCCCTGGAACAGATTAAGGAATCGCTGCAATGAACACCAAACCCGTGCTGAGCGCCGAAGACGTCAAGAAGATCCTGGCCGCGGCCGAAGCCCATGCCCTGCAGAACAAGTGGGCGGTGACCATCGCCGTGTCGGACGACGGCGGTCACCTGCTGGGCATGCTGCGCCTGGACGGGGCGGCGCCGATCTCCTCGCACATCGCGCCGGCCAAGGCCAAGACCGCCGCGCTGGGCCGCCGCGAGTCGCGCGTGTACGAAGAGATCATCAACAACGGCCGTTATTCCTTCCTGTCGGCGCCGCTGCTCGAAGGCATGCTGGAAGGCGGCGTGCCGGTCGTGGCCGATGGCCATGTGGTCGGCGCCGTCGGCGTGTCGGGCGTGAAGTCCAGCGAGGACGCCCAGATCGCCCAGGCCGGCATCGCCGCCCTGGGACTATGAGCGACAGCCGCAATACGGAACCGCCGCAGGGCGGTTCCGGCGCCGTGGATACGGGGGGAGACAGCCTCCTGAATCCCGGCGTGGCCAAGCGCGAGGTCTGGGCCTGGGCCATGTATGACTTCGCCAATTCCGGCTACACCACCGTCATCCTCACGGCGGTGTTCAGCACCTATTTCGTCGGTGTGGTGGGGGCGCGTGCGTCCTGGGCCACGCTGGCCTGGACGGCGGCGCTGTCGCTGTCCTACCTGCTCATCATGCTGACCATGCCGACGCTGGGCGCCCGCGCCGACGCGCGCGCGGCCAAGCGGCGGCTGCTGTTCGCCAGCACCGTCGGCTGCGTCGGCGCCACGCTGGCGCTGACCCAGGCCGGGCCGGGCGATGTCTGGCTGGCGCTGGTCGCCATCGTCATTTCGAACTACTGCTATTGCGTGGGCGAATCCGTGGTCGCGGCGTTCCTGCCGGAACTGGCCAGGCCCGCCGCGCTGGGGCGCGTGTCGGGCTGGGGCTGGAGCTTCGGCTATTGCGGCGGCATGCTGACGCTGGGGCTGTCGCTGGTCGTGGTGACGCAGGCCGAGGCCCGCGGCATGACCGCCGAGCATTTCGTGCCCTGGGTCATCGTGGTCACCTGCTCGGTGTTCGCGCTGGCCGCCCTGCCGTCCTTTTTCCTGCTGCGCGAGCGCGCGCGTCCGGGCCAGGCGCAGCCCGCCATGGATCTGCTGCGGCGGCTGGCCTATGCCTGGCGCGAGACGGGCACGCACTTTCCGGAGTTCCGCCGGCTGTTGATGTGCATCGCGTGCTATCAGGCCGGTATCTCGGTGGTGATCACGCTGTCGGCGGTGTATGCCTCGGAAGTGATGGGCTTCACCACGCCGCAGATCATGCTGCTGGTCTTCACCGTGAACATCGGCGCCGCGGCCGGCGCCTTCTCGTTCGGTTACGTGCAGGATCGCATCGGCCACAAGCGCGCGCTGGCCATCACGCTGTGCGGCTGGATCCTGATGGTGCTGGTGGCCTATGCGGCCGTGACCGCGCCGGTGTTCTGGATCGCGGCCACGCTGGCCGGCCTGTGCATGGGCACCACGCAGAGCGCGGGCCGCGCCATGACGGGGGCGCTGGCGCCGGCCGGCCGCCTGGCGGAATTCTTTTCGCTGTGGACCTTCGCCGTGCAGCTGGCCGCCGTGATCGGGCCACTGACCTACGGCCTGGTGACCTGGGCCACCGATGGCAACCACCGGCTCGCGATCCTGGTGACCGGGCTGTTCTTCGTCGGCGGCCTGGCGCTGCTGTCGCGCGTGGACATGGCGCGCGGCCTGGCGCGCCGGGAGCAGGGCGCCGCCGCCTGAGCGACGCCATCGGCGCCACATCGGGGCGCCGCGGCTGCTATCCTTACGAACTGTGCCCGGCGACGCCGCCGGGCACAGTTGCGCATAAGCTGTCGCTTGTCGATGCCGCCAGTCCTTTTCGCACTCCCCGCCTCGCGCGTTCGCGGCCATGCCGGTCCGGGCGCGAGTTCCGGCCCGCATTTTGCGTAAGGTGCCCGTAAGAGCGTGGCGATACGGTTGCGGGTGAGCAGAAAAAGAGCAGCATCAACAACAGAATCACCGATTGGAGACAAAGATCATGTCGAATGCCATTGAGTCCGTCCTGGTGGAAACCCGGGTCTTTCCGCCGCCCGAGCGCGCTTCGCAAGGCGCCTCGATCCCGAGCATGGACGCCTACAAGGAACTGTGCGCCCAGGTCGAGAACGACTTTGACGGATTCTGGGCCGGCCAGGCCCGCGCCAACCTGAAGTGGACCAAGCCCTTCACCCAGGTGCTGGATGAGTCCGACGCCCCGTTCTACCGCTGGTTCGGCGACGGCGAGCTGAACGTATCGGCCAACTGTCTGGACGTGCACCTGACCAATGGCAACGCCGACAAGACCGCCATCATTTTCGAAGCCGACGACGGCAAGGTCGACCGCGTCACCTACCGCGAACTGCTGGCCCGCGTGTGCCGCTTCGCCAATGGCCTGGCCAAGCTGGGCTACAAGAAGGGCGACCGCGCCATCATCTACATGCCCATGTCGATCGAGGCGGTGGTCGCCATGCAGGCCTGCGCGCGCCTGGGCGTGACCCACTCCGTGGTGTTCGGCGGCTTCTCGGCCAAGAGCCTGCAGGAGCGCATCGGCGACGTCGGCGCCACGGTCGTCATCACGGCCGACGAGCAGGTGCGCGGCGGCAAGGTCATCCCGCTCAAGCCGGCGGTCGAGGAAGCCATCGCCATGGGCGGCTGCGAGGCTGTCAGCAAGGTGATCGTGTACCGCCGCACGGGCGGCAAGATCCAGTGGACCGAAGGCCGCGACCTGTGGATGCACGACGTCGAGGCCGGCCAGCCCGATACCTGCGAGCCGGTGCCGGTCAACGCCGAGCATCCGCTGTTCATCCTCTACACCTCGGGTTCCACCGGCAAGCCCAAGGGCGTGCAGCATTCGTCGGCGGGCTACCTGCTGTGGGCCCTGCTGACCGTCAAGTGGACCTTCGACGCCCGCAAGGACGACGTCTACTGGTGCACGGCCGACGTGGGCTGGGTCACTGGCCATACCTACATCACCTACGGCCCGCTGGCCGCCGGCCTGACCCAGGTCGTGTTCGAGGGCGTGCCCACGTACCCGAACGCCGGCCGCTTCTGGGACATGATCGCGCGCCACAAGGTCACCACCTTCTACACCGCGCCGACCGCCATCCGTTCGCTGATCAAGGCCGCCGAGGCCACGCCCGAGGCCCATCCGCGCAACTACGACCTGGATTCGCTGCGCATCCTGGGCACGGTGGGCGAGCCGATCAATCCCGAAGCCTGGATGTGGTATCACAAACAGATCGGCCGCGAGCGTTGCCCCATCGTCGACACCTGGTGGCAGACCGAGACCGGCGGCCACATGATCACGCCGCTGCCGGGCGCCACGCCGGCCAAGCCGGGCTCCTGCACGCTGCCGCTGCCGGGCATCGCCGCGGCCATCGTCGATGAGACCGGCGCCGATGTCGAACAGGGCAATGGCGGCTTCCTGGTCATCAAGCGCCCCTGGCCCGCGATGATCCGCAACATCTGGGGCGACCCCGAGCGCTTCAAGAAGAGCTACTTCCCGTCCGAGCTGCGCGGCTACTACCTAGCGGGCGACGGCGCTCAGCGCGACGCCGACGGCTATTTCTGGATCATGGGCCGCATCGACGACGTGCTGAACGTCTCGGGCCACCGCCTGGGCACGATGGAAGTCGAGTCGGCGCTGGTGGCGCATGAACTGGTCGCCGAGGCCGCGGTGGTGGGTCGTCCCGACGACACCACCGGCGAAGCCGTGGTGGCTTTCGTGGTGCTCAAGCGCGCGCGGCCCGAGGGCGAAGAGGCGCAGGCCATCGCCAAGCAGCTGCGCGACTGGGTGGCCAAGGAGATCGGTCCCATCGCCAAGCCCAAGGACATCCGCTTCGGCGACAACCTGCCCAAGACGCGCTCCGGCAAGATCATGCGCCGCCTGCTGCGCGTGGTCGCCAAGGGCGAGGAAATCACCCAGGACGTGTCCACGCTGGAAAACCCCGCCATCCTGGATCAATTGGCCAAGTCGCTGTAGATCCGATGCCTTCCGATCCTGCCCGCCGCCCGTCCGCATCGTGGACGAAACGGCGGGCGGGCACGGCGGCCCGCGCCGCGCGCCGGGAGCATAATGGCAGACGCCCGTAACGGTATCCGTTACGGGCGTCTTTGTTTTCCGATCCCCATCCACCTGGAGTCCCCGCAGTGAACCGCAGCAGTTTCGATCGTGCCGGCCTGGCCCTGATGTTGAGCACCATCCTTGTATGGGCGGGCAGCTGGATCGCGATGAAGCTGATCGTGCCGTACATCGGCCCCTTCGACTTCGTGGCGCTGCGCTATGTGACCGGCGCCGTCGTGCTGTTCGTGCTGGCCCTGGCCACGCGCCGGCCGCTGGCCATGCCGCCCTGGGGGCTGACGCTGCTGATCGGGCTGACGCAGACGGCCGGATTCCAGGGCTTCGTCCAGACCGCGCTGGTCTCGGGCGGCGTCGGCAAGGTGTCGCTGATGGCCTACACCATGCCCTTCTGGGTGGTGCTGTTCGCCTGGTGGCTGCTGCGCGAGCGTCCCACCGTCCGGCATGCCGCCGGCATCGGGCTGGCGGCGATCGGCCTGGTCTGTTTCGTCGAGCCCTGGAACGGGTTGGGCGATATCAAGCCCGTGCTGCTGGGACTGGGCAGTGGATTGTGCTGGGGCGTGGGCACGGTGCTGTCCAAGCGCATGTTCGAGCGCCATCGCCCCGACGTGATGGTGTTCACCGCCTGGCAGATGCTGCTGGGCGGGCTGGTCATGGCGCCGGTGGCCTGGATGGTGCCGCAGATTCCGGCGCAATGGGGCTGGCAGCTGTCGCTGGGCATGATCTACATCGTGTTCATCGCCACGGCGGCCGGCTGGCTGCTGTGGTTGCAGGTGGTGCGCCGGGTGCCCGCGTCCATCGCGGGCCTGTCCAGCCTGGGCGTGCCGGTGGTGGCCATGCTGCTGGCCTGGGCGCTGCTGTCCGAGCGGCCCGGCGGCGCCGAGCTGGCGGGCATGGCGCTGATCCTGGCCGGCATCTGGGTCGTGAGCCGCGCCGCGCTGCCGGGCAGGCAATGAACCTCCCGCCGCGTTGAAGGCTTCCGTCGCGGCGCTGTTGTTTTTTCCGAATCCGCATCACGCACGAAGGTTGTTTCCATGATTGATTTGCGCAGCGACACCGTCACCCGGCCTACGGCCGCCATGCTCCAGGCCATGATGGCCGCGCCGGTCGGCGACGACGTGATGGGCGACGATCCCAGCGTCAACCGCCTGCAGGCGGCCGTGGCCGAGCGCGCCGGCAAGGAGGCGGGCCTGTTCTTCCCGTCCGGCACGCAAAGCAACCTGGCCGCGCTGATGGCGCATTGCGAGCGCGGCGACGAATACCTGGTGGGGCAGCTCGCGCACACCTACCGCTACGAGGGCGGCGGCGCGGCGGTGCTGGGCAGCATCCAGCCCCAGCCCATCGAGCATGCCGCGGACGGTACGCTGCCGCTCGAGCGGCTGGCCGAGGCCGTCAAGCCCAAGGGCGATCCGCACTACGCGCGCACGCGCCTGTTGGCGCTGGAGAACACCTTCCACGGCAAGCTGATTCCCGCCACGTATATCGAGGCCGCCAGCGCCTGGGCGCGCGGGCTGGGCCTGGGCGTGCATCTGGACGGGGCGCGCGTGTTCAATGCCGCCGTCGCCAGCGGCCGGCCGCTGGCCGAGCTGTGCGCGCCGTTCGACACGGTTTCCCTCTGTTTTTCCAAGGGGCTGGGCGCGCCCGTGGGCTCGGTGCTGGTCGGCAGCCGCGCCTTGATCGAGCGCGCGCTGCGCTGGCGCAAGATGCTGGGCGGCGGCTTGCGCCAATCCGGCGTGCTGGCGGCCGCCTGCCTGTACGCGCTGGAGCACAACGTCGAACGGCTGGCGCAGGATCATGAGCATGCGCGCCTGCTGGCCGAGGGGCTGCGCGGCATCGCGGGCCTGCGGGTGCTGTCGCAGGATACGAACATGGTGTTCGTCGAGTTCGAGCCGTCGCGCTGCGACGCGCTGAACGCGGGCGTGGCGGCGGACGGCATTCTGATGCGCGCCGTCTACGGCGGCTCGACGCGGCTGGTGACGCACCTGGACGTGTCGGCCGACGACGTGCGGCGCGTGGTGGCCTCGGTGGCGCGGCATCTGGCCTGAGACCGACAGACTCGGATGGCCGCGCGCGTGGCGTCAAGCGAGCCTGACGAGCCGCTTCAGCCGTGCCGTTCGCGGCTGTCGCCCGGGGCTTCGTCGCGCCGCGCCATGCCATAGTCCCGCAGCACCTGCGCCACGCGCAGCCGATAGTCCTGGAACACGCCGCCGCGGCCGGCCGCTTGCGCGCGGCGGTGCGATTCCAGTGAGCGCCAGCGGCGCACCGCATCCTCATCGCGCCAGAACGACAGCGACAGCAGCTTGCCCGGCGTGCTCAGGCTCTGGAAGCGCTCGACGGAAATGAAGCCGTCGATGGCCTTCAGCTCGTCGATCAGGGTGGCGGCGATGTCCAGATAGGGCTTGGGATCGCCCTGGGCGGGTTCGACTTCGAAGATCACGGCGATCATGGGTGTGCGTCCTTGGCGCAGTCAAACAGGGGAAGGCGGGCGTTGGGCAGCGGCCGGTAGCGATGGCGCGCGGCCAGGGCGGGCGCGTCGGCGCCGGCGCGCAGCAGATGGGCCAGCGCGCCCGCCGCATCGCGGCGCGCCAGGTCCTGGCCGGGACAGGCGTGGCCCAGCGCGCCAAAGGTCCAGGGTGTGTCGGGTTGCGCGAGGGCGGCGGCGGCCAGCACCAGCAGCACGGTCTGCCCGGCGGCGATGCGCTGGCCGTCGACGTTGATCTCGTCGGCCAGGAAGCGTCGGGTGTTGTGTATCGGCGGATCAATGCGCAGCGTTTCGGCGACCAGTTCGCGCGCCGCGTCCGGGGGCGGCGCCCGCCGCAGGCCGCGCCGGCCAGCCAGCACCAGCGCATTGCCGAGCAGGGCCGCGCCGGCTTCGCAGGACTGGAACAGCAGCCCGGCCAGATTGGCGGCCAGCAGGTCCATGCCGATGCCGGCCTGGGCGCAGTCCTGCCGCAGCCGGCGCAGCGTTTCGCCGGCCTGGGGCGCGTGCAGATAGGCCAGCATGCGCGCCTGCAGGCGCTCGGCGGCGCGGTGGGCGCGTTCGATGCGCGCGGCGTCGGCCGTGGCGGGCAGCGCCGCGATAAAGTCCGCGATGTCGGCTGCGCATGTGCCGTGCACGTCCGGCGGCAGGCCCATGAAGGCCGCCTGCGCATACACCGGCGCGAGCGTCAGGTAGCGGTCCACGCCGGCCGCGTCGATGCGCGGCAGCGGCCAGGCGCCGTTCAGGTCCGGCGCGGGCTGGCTGTCGATATAGGCGCGCAGCAGCGTCTTGAGCCTGGCGTGTTCTGCGCTGTCATTCATCCGGACAAAGCGGCCGAACAGCGCGCCGGCGGGGCCGGGGCACAGGCCGCGCGGCACGGGTTCGGCGGGCGGCCGGACGCGGGCGGCGGGATGCGCGAGCACCTGCGCGATGGCCTGCGGACTGCTGGCGACCCACAGGTTCAGCGTGTCGTCGCGGTACAGCGGACGCTCGCGCGCCAGCGCGGCATAGTAGGGATAGGGATCGGCGTGGGTGACGGCGGCGATGGGATCGGTGGGCGGCATGGCGCGGGCTCGTGATGGAACGAGCCGCCAGTATCCCGGTTCGTCACGGGCCATGATTCGATGGGGAACGAACCATGCATGCGCTTGCAAGCGAACACTGGACGAGCCGTGCGCGCCAGGGCATGGCGCGCGGGACGAGGATTCAGGCGCGTCCGTTGTCGGCCAGCAGCGCCGCATAGCCGGGCCGCGAGTCCGGCCACTGCAGACGCAGGCCGCTGGCGCGCAGCCGCGCGTTGCTGAGTTTCTTGCTGCCCACATTGGCGGGCGCGGGGGCGATGCGTGGCGCGGGCGCGCCGATGATGCGCGCCAGGTCGGCGTACAGCTCGTGTAGTGGCAGCGGCGTATCGTCGCAGCCGATGTACACGGACGCGACGGCGGGCAGCAGGGCCAGATGCGCGACGGCCGCGGCGGCGTCATCGATGTGGATGCGGTTGGCCCAATGCGGGGGCTCGACGGGCGCGCCGGCCTGGCCCGAACGCAGCCGCTCGATCAGCTGCAGCCGGCCCGGGCCATACAGGCCGGCCAGTCGCAGCGCCGTGGCGGATTCGGGTCGGGCTGCCAGCAATGCCTCGGCTTCCAGCAGGATGCGGCCGTTGAAGCCTTGCGGCGCGGGCGGCGTGTCCTCGTCGACCCAGCCGCCCCGGTGTTCGCCATAGACGGCGCTGGACGACACGAACACGATGCGTTGCAGATGGGAGGCGTCCAGCGCGGCGAGCACATTGCGCAGCCCGTCGACGAACACGCCGCGATAGACGGCTTCGTCGCGCGCGCCGGGGGCGGGCAGGAAGATCAGGCGGGTGATGCCGGCGGGCAGGACGGGGATGCCGTCGGGCCGCGAGATGTCGCCGCGCAGCCAGGCGATGCCGTCCGCGTCGTCAGCGGGCGGCTGGCGCCGCAGGGCATGGACTTCCACGCCCTGGACCCGCAGCCGCCGCGCGGCGCGCAGGCCCAGGTCGCCGCAGCCGATGAGCAGCGCGCGCTCGGCCATGCTCACATGCCGCTGTAGACGGGGCCTTCGCCGCCCTGCGGGGCGACCCAGACGATGTTCTGGGTGGGATCCTTGATGTCGCAGGTCTTGCAGTGCACGCAGTTCTGCGCGTTGATCTGCAGGCGGTCGTCGCCGTGGTCGTCCTTGACGAACTCGTACACGCCGGCCGGACAGTAGCGCGATTCCGGGCCGCCGTACTTGGCCAGGTTGACCTGCACCGGCACCGCCGGATCCTTCAGCGTCAGGTGCACCGGCTCGTTCTCGTCATGGTTGGTGTTCGAGATGAACACCGAGCTGAGCTTGTCGAACGTGAGCTTGCCGTCGGGCTTGGGGTAATCGATGCGCGCGCACTGCGAGGCCGGCTGCAGGCTGGCGTGGTCGGGCTTGCTGTTGCGCAGCGTCCAGGGGAAGTTGCCCTTGAGCACCAGCTGTTCGATGCCGGTCATGACGGTGGCGACGGTGCGGCCCTTCTTGAACCACTGCTTGAAGTTGCGCGCCTTGTTCAGTTCCTCGTGCAGCCAGGAGGACTTGAACGCGGCCGGGTAGGCGGACAGCTCGTCCTGGCGCCGGTCGGCCTGCACCGCGTCGAACGCGGCGTCGGCGGCCAGCATGCCGGTCTTGATGGCGGCATGGCTGCCCTTGATGCGCGAGGCGTTGAGGAAGCCGGCCTCGCAGCCGACCAGTACGCCGCCGGGCACGGTGAGCTTGGGCAGGGCCAGCAGGCCGCCCGCGGTGATGGCGCGCGCGCCGTAGGCGATGCGCTTGCCGCCTTCGAAGGTGCCGCGGATGGCGGGGTGGGTCTTGTAGCGCTGGAACTCGTCGAACGGCGACAGCCACGGGTTGGCGTAGTCCAGGCCGACGATCAGGCCGACCGCCACCAGGTTGTTGTCCAGGTGATAGAGGAAGGAGCCGCCGTAGGTGTCGGCGTCCAGCGGCCAGCCGGCGGTGTGGATCACCAGGCCGGGCTTGGACTGGGCCGGATCGACTTCCCACATTTCCTTGATGCCGATGCCGTAGGACTGGGCGTTGCGGCCGTCGTCGAGCTTGAAGCGCTCGATCAGCTGGCGGCCCAGCTGGCCGCGCGCGCCTTCGGCGAACACCGTATAACGCGCGTGCAGCTCCATGCCGGGCTGGTAGTGGTCGGTGTGGCTGCCGTCGCGGGCCACGCCCATGTCGCCGGTGGCCACGCCGCGCACGGCGCCCTGTTCGTCGTACAGCACTTCGACCGCGGCGAAGCCGGGGAAGATGTCCACGCCCAGCGCCTCGGCCTGTTCGCCCATCCACTTGACCACCTCGCCCAGGCGGACGATGTAGTTGCCTTCATTGTGGAAACAGGGCGGCAGCAGCCAGTTGGGCGTGACGCGGGCGCCGGTCTCGCTCAGGAACATGAACTTGTCCTGCGTGACCGGCACGGTCAGCGGCGCGCCCTTTTCCTTCCAGTCGGGGATGAGCTCGGTCAGGGCCAGCGGATCCATGACCGCGCCGGACAGCGTGTGCGCGCCCAGTTCGGCGCCTTTCTCCAGGACGCAGACGCCGATTTCCTGGCCTTTGTCGGCGGCCAGCTGCTTCAGGCGGATGGCGGTGGCCAGGCCGGCAGGTCCGCCACCGACCACGACCACGTCATATTCCATCGACTCGCGTTCAGACATTTGCAAAGCTCCCCGTATGTATCCCATGTATGGCTGGAAGTATTATCAACGATTGTATTGCAGCCGGAGGCGGTGCCGCCTTCGCATTTCCTATAGCCATCAGGAGTAATTGGTGAACCCGGACACGCTGTCTGCGCGGATTCTTGCGGTGGGCGATACCCACCAGGTGGATCTGCCCCTGCGTTGGGGCGATTCGGACGCGCTCAACCATCTCAACAACACGCTGTATTTCCGTCTCATGGAAGAGGCGCGCATGCGCATCCTGTATGACGCGGGCTTCGAATTGCCGGCCAACGACGGCGCCATCCTGGCGCACGCGTCCTGCGATTTCCTGCGCCCGCTGACCTATCCGGCCACCGTGCGAGTGACCCATACCGTGACCCGCATCGGCCGTTCCAGCGCCGAATTCGAACTGCTGCTGGAAAAGGTCGGCGACGATGCCGGCCCCTACGCGCGCGGCCGCAATGTGCTGGTCTGGATGGATTACGTGGCCAATACGTCCGCCCCGTGGCCGCCTGAAGTGTTGGCCAAGATGGCCACGCAGTTCCAGCCGGCGGCCTGAGGCGCGTCCGGGCTTTCCCTGCGCGCATTCACCGGCCAAGCCGGTAGAATCTGGCGCAGGATCACAATAGCAATAAAGGGCGCGCCATCGCCAGGCGCCGCGTTCCGGCAGGCAGTCGCGCCGGAACCGGGCCGATGGCCGCGCTCCAGGAAAAGACAGGGCCCGGCCCCGCCCCGCCCCCCCCCCGGCCGCGGCCCCCCCCCGG